>JBJTTC010000114.1:0-5798 GCA_046079965.1 Sediminibacterium sp.
CTGGCTGTTCAGGGCCCCGGTGATATTTATTGTATGCCCGATCATTTTCAGCAGTTGGATTTTGAACTGGAAGTGGCCATTGTTATTGGAAAGGAAGGCCGCAACATTCGTGCGGAAGATGCAGATGAATACATTGCGGGATTTACCATCATGAATGACCTGAGTGCCCGCAAATTGCAGATGGAAGAAATGTTGTTGAACCTGGGACCCGCCAAAGGAAAAGACTTTTCTACCATCATTGGCCCCTGGTTGGTTACCCCCGATGAATTGCAAGCCAAGAAAGTGGCTGCGAAACAGGGCCATGTTGGAAATAATTATGACCTGTCGATGAAATGCTGGGTGAATGATGTATTGGTATCGGAAGGGAATATGGCCGATATGGACTGGACCTTTGCTGAGATCATAGAACGTTGTTCCTACGGTGTTACACTTTATCCCGGTGATGTTATTGGATCAGGAACAGTAGGCACAGGCTGTTTTCTTGAACTGAATGGCACAGCAAAACTAAATAATCCGCAACACCAACCTCAATGGCTGCAGCCGAATGATAAAGTTACCATGCAAATAGACGGGTTAGGTACTTTGGAAAACACCATTCGCGCTGAAGCAACCAATTGGTCTATCTTAGATCGCAAGAAAAATTTGTAAGCTCTGCTATGCTGACACTTGAAACCGATCAACTTCCTATTCTTCAGCTGCAACAATATTTGCAGGCAGCGATTGCGCCCAGACCTATTTGCTTTGCTTCCACTATTGACAAAGAAGGAAGAGTGAACCTGAGTCCCTTCAGTTTTTTCAATCTTTTCAGCATGAACCCTCCGGTTTGTATTTTTTCTCCAAGCAGACGGGTACGTGATAACAGTACCAAGCATACGCTCGAAAATCTGAAGGAAGTACCGGAGTGTGTTATCAATATCGTTACTTACGACATGGTACAACAAATGTCTTTGTCCAGTTGTGATTATTCCAAAGACACCAATGAGTTCGTCAAAACCGGCTTTACTGAACTCCCCTCTACGCTTGTTCGTCCGCCACGCGTTGCTGAATCACCCATACAACTTGAATGCACGGTAAGGGATATCATTTCACTGGGGGATTTGCCCGGTGCAGGAAATCTGGTGATTGCAGAGATCAAAGTTATTCATGTGGGTGAACAGGTGTTGAATGAAAAAAATAAAATAGACCCTGCGAAATTAGACCTGGTGGCCAGACTCGGAGATGACTGGTATGCAAGGGTAACACCGGAATCTTTGTTTCAGGTAGAAAAACCCAATACCCAACTGGGTATCGGATTTGACCAGCTTCCGGCTTCCATCAGAAATCATCCTTCGCTCTCAGGAAATGAAAAAGCGCAGTTGGCCAATGTATCAAAGCTTCCTGAAGGAATTTCCCCAGAATCATTGCTGGTGCTGTCGGATAGTATTATCTCTTCTGTAAAAGAAGCTTTACAAAAAAATGATACTGCGGGGGCCTGGGCGACTATTCAAACCGCAGTTTTGCATCAATGATGCGCAGTCCATCTTCAATTAACTTTTTATACTGCGGGAATTTTACTTTCTGCTGCAAGAGATAATTCCTTACCTCCTCTGCCAGTTCACTATATTCAGCATCTTCCGCTACCAATTCCAGTATCTCCATGGATGCCAGCCAGTCTTCATTGAAATCCTTTGCCAGCTGCCTGCGGATATCAACCAGTGCTTTTTTCGAAGAATTTTGCTCGCGAATCGTACGTATCTGTTGAAACAGTGCATGATACTGCTTATCTGATTCAGTGTAGTTGGGTTGAGAAGTAAGATTAGACGAGACGAATAATTGATCTACCAGGTGATTCTTATCTGCAACGCCATTGAAGACTGAAACTATTTTCTCGCCCACTGCCATATCATAATTTCCCCAGGCCGGATCGAAGTAAACTTTTCCATCTGCATCTTTTACTGTGCAATCTGTAAAAGTCAGCAGAATAATTTTCTCCTCTTTGCGCAATACTTGTTCTAACTTTCCTTGCACACATATACCGCTTTCAAAATTCAACTCAACTGTTTGCCCTAAAACAAGCCCATGTTCCAGACAGGTCGCCTCATTCCAATCTTCCAATGGCTGATTGTGTGATTTTACTTTTCCAACCGGTGAACCAAAACCATCACGGTGATAGCTGGTATCATGTCCCGCTAATTGAACATCGTTATAAGCAAGCTCCGTCGGACCCTGTGTCTGAATGTATGTTAATTGTCCGGAGCGATCTACCTGTGCTGCAATAAAAATTCCGGAAACCTGAAGTCCGGAAGAATATACCGCCGTACAAATGTTTTTACATTCGATAGCTTTCTCCATACTTTCATATCCACCCACCCTGAAAGCCATGCGACGCTCGAATTGTTCTAATACATCAATCAGGTTTTGGAAAGTAGGAGTTACGAACAACTGAGGTTGAGGCTGTGTGATATCGTAAGAATAATTGACTGCATCGATGGTGTAAATTATTTTCTTTACAGAGGGGCGCATGCAGGAGGAGCTTTCGCCAATGGAAGAAAGCAAGCCGGCACCATAAATTTTTGGATTATTCAGGTCCCCAATCAACCCATACTCAACCGACCACCATTGTAGTCGACTCAACAAAGCCATTTCTGATGGTTCGCCGAGGTTTTTTTGGTTGTACAATACCAGCTCTTCGGCCTCCGCAATTTTTGCCGGATCAACATTGGGTGCCTCTTTTAAAATAGACAATTCGCGGATAGATTCATACAGGGCGTAATCTTTGGAGGAAAACAATGCCTTGGTGCCGATAGAACCGAGATAACTCAGGTACTGGTTGTATTTCACATCGCTGATGATGGGCGCGTGTCCGGCAGATTCGTGGATGATATCTGGTGCGGATGTATATTCTATGTGCTCCAGCTGACGGATATCTGCGGCAATCACCAACACCCGACATGCCTGGTATTCCATAAAAGCAGCGGGAGGGATAAAGCCGTCAACTGTTACTGCTCCCCAACCTATTTCCGCCAGCGCATCATTGATTTCCTGCAAGCTGGGAATTTTTTCAATCGTCAAGCCGGCCTTTTTCAAACCCGGTATGTAGGGATAATAAGCCGCATCTTTCAGGTAACTATAATTCTGTCGCATGACATATCTCCAGACAGCATGATTGACCGGAGTATATCTCTCATAGCCCTGATCTACAATGTATTTTCGCAAATGAAGGGGCAGTTGTGCTACCTGGGGATTATTAAAATCAAAGAATTCCATTAAAGACAAGCAGATTGATTGTTGTTGCAAAAATAGACAAAGATGCAGAAGGGAAAAGCAGTTAAATTCTTAAATTGAAGCATCAATAAAATATATGCAATCGATTAGTACTTATTTATGTTTCTGATTGTACCCGGTACACATTATTTGAATTTTTTCGGAAAATTTAGTAACTTATAACATGACTCTAGGCGATTTGATTGACTATGCTGTATCGAAACCCGGAACAGAAGAAACGCTTCCGTTTGGACCGGATGTGCTCGTACTTAAAACCAATGGAAAATCATTTTTACTACTTCCGTTGAATACAGATCCGGTTCAGTTCAATGCAAAATGTGATCCGGAAAAAGCCATACAATTGAGAGAGATGTATGAAGGAATTGTACCGGGATATCACATGAACAAGAAACACTGGAATACAGTTATTCTTGACGGAAGTGTTCCGGATAAACTGGTGCGGGAGTTAATAGACCACTCGTATGAGCTGGTGAGCGATAAAAAAAAGAAGTAGCTATTTATTGACGTTGTCGCTGAAAAAACTGGCGAAGTGGCTCTGTTATTTTTAGTTCACAATGACCAATTGGCTGGGCTGCTTTTCGCAGCAATTTATCCCACCGATTCCACATTTCATCTCCCTTCTTATTGCCTTCTTCGGATAAAATTTGTAATGACAATATCCCCAGTTGAGCCAGATTGGCAGCATGCAGTGCAATGTCGTGTAGTGCCGGAATTTCTTTTACCTGTTGTTGAACACATTCATTTTGCCGAATCCATGATAACAAAAGTGAGCGCAAATTTTGTTTCCAACCCGTGTCCGTCGCCAAATAATAGCTTTGCAACTTTTTTGTCAAATCACGCACACCTTTTTGATCGGGCACGGCGATATCTGCTGCTAGCGTATAAGGTGAAAATCTGGTGAAGTTATCTAACTTATTCCGTTGGTACCCCTGAACAGGTTCCAGATATTGAGTGACCGATGACAGGCAGTCCACCTCCTGATGACCTGCCAGTCTGCGTAGCATCATCTCTCTGTTTTTTAGGTGGGTACTTCCCAATGCCTCAAGTTGAACAGAAATGATATCCATTCGCCGATACATATCTTCTACATTCCGAACATCTGGTGGCGACCACAGGCGCTCTGCAATCGCTGCAGTTCTTGGCCATATCCTTGAATCTATGGTTTCAGCAGTAACGTGTTCCGTCCACATCGTTGCCTCCCCACCCAATATCAGCTTTTCTTCTGCTTCTGTCAGTAACTTTTCTCCTTTTTTTATTTTATTGATGATATCCGATTCGAAGCGATTGAAATTGGCTTCACTATCTGGTATGATTACCTCATTGCGAAATGGGACCGGATCATTCAGATAGTGATAAGAAGCCGGCTGTACCAAATCAATGTAATATCCCTTCGATAAAATACTTCGGTACCCATTTTTTGCTGATGACAACAATGCTTCCATGCCACGCCAGGATTGAATCACCATATCGCGGGGAACATTTTCCTCTATCAGTAAATCATATCGTCCTTCGTTGAAATAATTTTTAGCTTTTGCATCTTTCAGTTCTTTCATCAGCACTTCATCCCAACCAATGGGAATCTTGCCATTGCGGGCCAGCACATTGCGGATGCGTCGGTTGAAGTAATTCTGCAGTGCCAGCGTAGTAGTGAATCCGCTGTCTTGCATGAATTGCTGTATCGCAGGATTTTTCTTCCAGTCGCGGCCGGTATTTTCATCACCTCCGATATGAAAATAAACATCAGGGAAGAGTGTAGCTACTTCTGTCAAAAGAGAGTCAAGAAAAGTATAAGTGGACTCCCGGGTAGGATCCATGACCGGATCAAATACGCCAAAGTGATCTTGTAATTCATATTGTCTTGGAACAGATGCCAGGTGAGGATATGCAGTTAAAATTGCGGTTGAATGTCCGGGCACATCAATTTCCGGAACAACACGTATGCCTCTTTGATTGGCATAGGCAATGATTTCGTGCACCTGCTCGTGGGTGAAGTACATACCATCAGATGCTTGTTCATGCAGCCCCGGAAAAATTTTTGATTCAATGCGGTAACCCTGGTCATCACTGATATAGAAATGCAGCACATTCATTTTTACCGCAGCCATGGCATCCAGGTTGCGTTTGATCACCTCCATGGGCATGAAGTGATAGGGTAGTGCAATCAGTAATCCCCTCCAGGGAAAGCGGGGAGCATCTTCGATGGTGGTTCCGGAAAAATAATATCCATTCTTGTCAGAGCCGATCAACTGCAACAGTGTTTCCAATGCACGAATGGCTCCGATATCTGTGGCGGCATCAATAACAACACCCCCCGCATTTACCTGCAAACTATATGACTCATCTTCCCCCAATACTAACTCACCCTTGCGCTTTGCAGTGATGAGGAGTCCCGCACCCTGCACCCGGCTGGAGGGTGTAACCTGCCAGGTCGGAAAAAAAATGCCGGTTTTTTCGGAGAGTCGTTGGAAAAATCTGGAGGCTTCCTTCCAAATTCTATCACTGCCATTTCCGTTGACCTGTATGCGAAATGAAGC
>JBJTTC010000115.1:0-3820 GCA_046079965.1 Sediminibacterium sp.
TAAAAACAAGAAGTGGATGTGAAAGCAAATTCGAACAGAGAATCACATTACTGAATCAAAATTGCAACCTGAGCACCAAAGCCGTGGTGGTGAAGAGCAGCGGACTGGAATTTTTGTTTGAAAGACTGGTAACGAATGTCAACACTGGAGACAGCATCGTAAGTACAATATGGAAGTTCGGAGATGGCACTTCGCTCGATCAGAGCCAGGGTCGTCCTTATAAAGCATATCGTCAGCCAGGTAAATACACCGTATGTGTATACACGAGAACTCAAAAAGGTTGTAGCAGTGAAGCTTGTATCACTGTTGAAGCAAAAGACTCAACTATCGAACCGACAGATTGCAAGGCACTCTTTACTTATGAAGTAAAAGACAATGTAGTTTACCTGAATAGTGGACGTTCTACTGCCTCTGGTGGTGGTATTGGCACACGCCCCGACAGCATTGTTTCCCGTATCTGGTATTTTGGAAGCAACACCAGGGGAATAGAAGTGCCCGGTAATCAGGAAACAATGCGCTATGCATTTGATCAGCCAGGAACTTATCCTGTAATCCTTTACATCAAAACAAGGATGGGTTGTGAAAGTAAATATGTTGCCTATGTAGTTATTTCGCCGGCACAATGCCGCTTTGGAACACAAATCAGTATTGCCAGAATGAGTGGCTTGAGTTTTCAATTCAATGCATTCCACAGCAACCTCAGCAGCAGTGACAGTATTGTTAAACGTTCCTGGAGCTTTGGTGATGGTACCTACAACGAAGGCAATGAAGCAAAACCCATCAAGACCTATGCAAAAGCAGGAAAATATAAGGTTTGTTTAGTAGCAAAATCAGCTAAAGGTTGCACCAGTGAAAGCTGCATAGAGATCAATGCAACTGATTCCGGTGTAACTTCCTTTAATTGTAAGGCTTCGTTTGTTTACCAAATCAATGGAACTGTGGTATATTTCAATAGCTCTTCTTCACAAGGGGCTCCTACCCTGAGCGGATCAGTGCAGGATAGTATCATCAGCAGAACATGGTACCTGGGTAATGCTACCGGCGGACCTACTTATACTGGTAATGAAGTGGAAGTTAAATTCGATTATCAAAGGCCAGGAACCTACACCGCTTATTTGGTGATCAAAACACGGTCAGGTTGTGAAAGTAAATATGCTGTTACTTTCACTATTCAACCCGCCTGCAAGGCAATTGCTGACTTCAAGTTCGAACAAACAGCTCCAAACAAAATACAGTTTACCAGCGGTGCCAGTACAACTTCACCCGGAGATACGATTACTCAACGGATCTGGAGTTTTGGTGATAACACCATGATGGTGGGCAATGTGGTTAATCCGGAAAAAGTGTACCTAAAAGCAGGCACTTACAGAGCATGCCTTCAAGTTAAAACCAGCAAAGGTTGTGTTGCAGATGTTTGCAAAGATGTGAGAGTTCTGGATACTACCAATACACCGGGAATCGCAATCAACTATCTCAAAATTGTGAGCATCAATCCAAATCCCGTACAATCCAGAATGGTTGTTACAGTTTGGAGCAGATTGCCCAATATGTCAACAGAGTTCACCGTGTACGATGTAAATGGTAATCCAAAACTGAGTTTTAAAAAGGAATTGGCAGCCGGCAATAATATCCTGGAAGTCTTTGCAGATAGGCTAAATCCCGGACTTTATTTCCTTCGGGTAGGCAATGCCTATGGCAGGGATAGTGCCCAGTTTTATAAACAATAAATTTCCCCCCTAGAAAATCAAAGCCAGTCGGAATATTTCCGGCTGGCTTTTTTTGTAGATCATCGAATGGAAAAATCCTTAAACTTTCCTTAACCCTGTTATTTCAACGTCGTTTTCGCCTATTTTTGCGCCGAACTTAATACTAGTAATCATGTCAGTTTTAGTCAACAAAAACTCTCGCATCCTTGTACAAGGTTTTACAGGAACCGAGGGAACATTTCACGCTACACAAATGATCGAGTATGGTACCGGCGTTGTTGGAGGAGTTACACCCGGAAAAGGTGGCACCACGCACCTGGATAACCCAGTATTCAACACGGTGGCGGAGGGTGTAAAAGCAACTGGTGCTGACGTAAGTATTATTTTCGTTCCTCCTGCTTTTGCTGCAGATGCTATAATGGAGGCTGCGGAAGCCGGCATTGGTTTGGTAGTTTGCATTACAGAAGGAATTCCTGTACAGGATATGGTGAGGGTAAAAAATTATTTGCAGACTATGTCCACCAGACTGATAGGTCCTAATTGTCCGGGTGTTATTACTGCCGGAGAAGCAAAAGTGGGTATTATGCCCGGATTCATTTTCAAAGCAGGCCGCATTGGTATTGTTTCAAAAAGTGGCACACTGACCTATGAGGCTGCCGACCAGGTGGTAAGAGCAGGATTGGGAATAAGTACTGCCATTGGAATAGGCGGCGATCCGATCATTGGAACTCCTACAAGAGATGCTGTTGAACTGCTAATGAATGACCCTGAAACCGATGGCATCATAATGATTGGTGAAATTGGTGGTAGCATGGAAGCTGATGCTGCCAGATGGATCAAAGACAATAGCCGCAAACCAGTGGTTGGATTTATTGCCGGACAAACAGCACCTCCCGGTCGCCGCATGGGACATGCAGGTGCCATCATCGGTGGTGCGGATGATACGGCAGCAGCCAAAATGAAAATCATGGCTGAATGTAGCATTCACGTAGTGGCTAGTCCTGCCGACATTGGAAAGACCATGGCTGCGCTGCTGAATAAATAATCCATTAGGTCTTTTTCTTTTAAAGGAAGTGCTTCTATTCCTATGTTTGTGTGTTAAATTGCATACAACTCTGTACAATCCTTATTATTCCTGCATCTTCGGGAAAAGATGTTAACCGGAGCTTATGTGGAAACTACTCTCTTTGCTATTTCTGGCCTATTTTCCCCTGAGTCTGTCAGCACAATCGCCATCTTTAGATACAACCTACCGAAGGGAATGGCTAGACATTGATTCTACGATCAAGGCTACCCGTTTACCGAAGACAGCATTGGAAAAAGTTATTCGACTGTATCAGATGTCTGCACGTGACAACCCGGGGCCTCAACAGCTCAAATGCATTATTCTGGAAGAACTTTATGAAAAAGTACTCGCGGCACCTGAAAATATTAAGGTAAGTGGCACGGCAAACGATGCTGTAGCCTATGCTGCACAAAAGGAAGATGATGCCGAGTTGAGTGAAAAAACCAACCTCCCATCAGCTCAGAGATTATACATAACACCTGTTCGCAAACAATTACAAGAAACAGCATTCTTCTTACCTAAAGTATTTGCAGATAGCAGTGACAACTATACCATCCATTTTACACTTCCCGAATCACTCACGCGCTGGAAATGGATGATTTTCGCCCATAGTCAATCCCTTCAAACAGGATTCCGGGAAATAGAAGTTGAAGCTCGCAAACAACTGATGGTGATACCACAAATGCCTCGTTTCCTGAGAGAGGGAGATCAGATAGAGTTAATAACTCAAATTGCGAATTTGGGAGACAGCGAGTTGACGGGTCAGGTTGCTCTCGAATTGATCAATGCAGCCACTGATACGCCGGTAGACGGATGGTTCAATAATGTATTTCTAGTGCAATATTTTACTGCGGCTGCCGGAAAAACAAGTATCATTCGTTTTCCTATTCAGGTACCCTATGGCTTTAACCAACCACTCATCTGGCGCATCAAGGCCCAATCAGGTAAACTCTCAGACGGCGAACAAAATATTTTACCGGTAACCACCAATCGAACTTTGGTCACCGAATCCAGATCTTTCTGGCTACAAGGAGACACAACCCAAACA
>JBJTTC010000116.1:0-24486 GCA_046079965.1 Sediminibacterium sp.
ATTGATTGGGATATTTTTGCATGTCCCATGAGCCGGGTATTGAACTGCCAACTGCATAGCGGGCTATAGCATGTTTGTCCACTTTACCCGTTGCGGCGTTCAAAGCAAATACCAACATAGTTCTTCTTCTGGCAGACAGCCACTCCGCGGGCAACATGGTTTTCAATACAGGATCTTCGTTGTACTCGCGGGAAATAATCACCCAGCAATCAATGTTTGTTTTCTTCATGAGTTCAGGAAGTAAATGCTCGAATCTATCCTGCAACAATTCATCAGTAAGGGCTGCCTGATCTCGAACGGACAATACTTCCTGTCCAAAAATGTTGGTAGAAGCTAATAACAGACAACATCCTACTATCCATTTAATGCGTATCATTTTTTTGATCATTGTATGATGGAATTAAAATTTAAAGATTGTCAAACACTCAATACGGCAGTTTTTGCTGCTTGTCTGGGAATGATAAAAGCTATTAGATCATCCAGACTAATATTGGCACGATTGCAGGCATCACTGATATCTTCTCGGGAAACTCCTGCTGCAAATGCTTTGTCTTTTAATCTTTTTTTCACGCCTTTGATGTCCATGTCGATATAACCACCGGGTCGCATCAGCGAATACGCATGAATAAATCCAGATAGTTCATCAAAGGCATAGAGCATTTTATCCATATCGGTAACGGGTTCCACACCAAAATGAACATGACCATGAGAAGCAATGGCATGAATAATTTCAGGATCTATTTGTTTCTCCTCCAATGCTTCAACAATTTTTCTGCAATGTGTGTCCGGCCACTGGTCCCAATCTGCATCATGTAAGATTCCAGCCATCTCCCAGCGCCAGGCATCCGCTTCACTCAATCCTCCTCTTTCTATAGCCCAACATTGCATCAGGTGACCGACCTGTAACATGTGCAATTGCAATCGGGGGTTCAAGACCCACTCGTTCAGCCAACTCATTACCTCTTCCCGCGTTAAAACATTTCCTTTGTTATTGGGGTGTCCGAAAGTTGTTCTTCCCAGGAGCATCGACATAATTTACTTTTTTTTTCAAAGTTAGGTAGCTACTTTCACTTCACCATCAAAGACATTTACCTGTGAAGCAAACATCCATCCATTGGCCGATAGCCGCTTTTTTTGTATTGCTGTTTGTTGTTGTATTGGACTCCTGTCATCCCCACCCCTATCTTTCCACCAACAAGATGCAACGGCAGCAATTGAAGCAAATGATCAAAGATTTGAGGAAGGAACCTGCTGTACCCATCACCGATACGATTTTGCAACCACAACATTGGGTAGGTACCACCAATTTTAATTGGCGCAGACCCGGATATGTAATCATTCACCATACTGCTCAAAATTCATGTGACCAAACACTGAAGACTTTTATCACACCTGCTGCTCAGGTGAGTGCTCACTATGTCATTTGCAAAGATGGTACCATACATCACATGCTCAACGACTATTTACGTGCTAATCATGCCGGTGTAAGTCGATGGGGAAACATGACTGATATCAATTCCCTGTCTATAGGAATTGAGTTGGATAATAATGGATTTGAATCCTTTGATAGTCTGCAGGTCAATAGCCTGCTGAGCTTGCTGGGAAATCTTAAAAAACAATATAATCTTCCGGCAGCCCATTTTATCGGACATGGAGATATTGCACCTACCCGTAAGAATGACCCCAATTTTCGCTTTCCTTGGAAATTACTGGCATCTCAGGGTTTTGGCCTCTGGTACAATGATTCCCTGGCTGCTATCCCCCCTGATTTCAATCATTTACAGGCCTTGCGCATCATTGGTTACGATATGCGGGATACCACCGCTGCGATCAGGGCTTTCAAGCGTCACTTCCTGCAAGACACTACCCGGTGGTTAACAGATACAGATAAGCAGGTTTTATTCGACCTTCAGAGAAAGTATTTCTAAATCCCGGTCCCGAAGTTTTTCTCCTGAATTATCTACCATTTTTCAACAACTTTTTTATCCTAACGTCTGTTAGCTTACTTTTGCCAAAAAAACCGGAAGTATGGATTTTCAATTATCGGAAGAACACCTTATGATAAGGCAAGCAGCCCGCGATTTTGCCAAAAATGAATGTTTACCGGGTGTTATTGAAAGAGATGAGCACCAGCGATTTCCTCTGGAACAAGTAAAAAAACTGGCTTCACTCGGCTTTATGGGAATGATGGTTGATCCTAACTATGGCGGTGCCGGTATGGATACCACCAGCTATGTTTTGGCGATGGAAGAAATCAGCAAGATAGACGCAAGTACCAGTGTCTGTATGAGTGTGAACAATAGCTTGGTTTGTTGGGGACTGGAAGCGTATGGAACCGAAGAGCAAAAACAACAATACCTGAGTCATCTGGCCAGAGGTATGAAGGGAGATGATTTATACATTGGGGCATTTTTATTGAGTGAACCGGAAGCCGGAAGCGATGCTACCAGCCAGCAAACTACTGCCGAAGACAAAGGAGATCATTATCTGTTGAATGGAACCAAAAACTGGATAACCAATGGCTCCTCTGCCTCTGTATATCTGGTCATGGCACAAACCGACCCGTCCAAAGGAAGCAAGGGAATCAATACCTTGATTGTCGAAAAAAATTCACCCGGCGTAACGGTAGCCGCCAAAGAAAACAAATTGGGTATTCGTGGAAGTGATACCCATACCATACTTTTCAATGATGTTCGGGTACCAAAAGAAAACCGCATTGGTGCCGATGGTTTCGGATTTACCTTTGCCATGAAGACCCTGGCGGGAGGTCGCATTGGTATTGCAGCTCAGGCATTGGGCATTGCATCCGGGGCGTACGAACTGGCTCTCGCTTACAGCAAACAGCGCAAAGCATTTGGGAAAGAAATCATGCACCACCAGGCCATTCAATTCAAATTGGCAGACATGGCTACAAGAATTGAAGCAGCCCGACTGCTTTGTCTGAAGGCAGCCTGGGAAAAAGACAATCACCTCGATTATACCCTGAGTTCATCGATGGCAAAAGTGGCTGCAAGTGAAACCGCCATGTGGGTGGCTACAGAAGCTGTTCAAGTGCATGGGGGTTATGGTTTTGTGAAAGAATACCATGTAGAGCGATTGATGCGTGATGCCAAGATTACTCAGATCTATGAAGGAACCAGCGAAGTACAGCGCATCGTAATCGGGCGAAGTATCCTCAAATAATTATTTGCATGTTCTCGCAACCCCATCGTAAATCGCCATTCCATTTTACATCTAACGGGTTGTTTCTTTGGGGGATTGTTCTGCTGCTCTCTTACCCCGCAGGAGCTTTGGCTCAATCCAACACCACCGCATTGAAACAATGGTTGCTGGATGGTTTAGAACAGCAGCAAGTAAAAGAAAGCAGCGTTTTTCCAGCAGGTAGCTTCCCTTCCTGGCGAAGGTATGCCCTGAATGGTGGGGTTGAAAAAGCTGATGTGAACCCATTCTTTACCGGACTCATCGACTTTACATTACTGAACATTCATCAGTATTTCAATCGCGACCAGCAGCAGCAAATTGAAAAGATCCGAAAAGGCTGTCAGCAAATCTATCCCAAGTTTGCCAACAGAAAGGGTCGCCCTACCTATAATTTCTGGCCTACCGATACTCCGCGAATTTTTCCCAATGGTGGTTGGCTCAATTGGTTCAATCGGCAACAAGCTCTTCCGGATGATGCGGATGATACGGTAATTATTCTCATGGCTCAACAGGCGAATGATTCTACAGCCAAGAAGGTTCATCAACTCCTGCGCGATTTTGCCAATGGTCAACAACAAACCATTAAAAATACCTACAAAGAATTTAGGGATCTGCCTGCCTATTCTACCTGGTTCGGAAAAAAAATGCCGGTAGATTTCGATGTATGTGTACTGGCTAACATTTTATATTTCGTTCAACAACATCGACTGCCCTGGAATGATGCTGACAGTGCTTCTCTGTACCTCATTGAACAATGTATTGCGAGTGACAGATATCTGACCAGTCCTGCTTTTGTTTCTCCCCATTATCAGCGGGTGCCGGTTATTTTGTATCATCTTTCCCGCTTGATGCAGTTGCAGCCATTGGCTATATTGGAAAAACACAAGGACAAATTGGTGAAGGAGACAATTGATCGTTTATCAAAGACCAATGATTACCTGGACGCTGTTTTATTGCACACTGCTCTCTTGCGTTGGAACATTCGTTATGAAAATACCCGGTTGGTAAATTTTGATCAATGGTCTGCTCAAATAAGGGAAGGACCTTTTTCTTTTTTTGTTGCCAACATGTCGAGTATGCTGCCGGGATCGCTCAAAACTTCATTGGATCGCGCAGCGCTTGGAAAATTTTTTTATAACTGTCCGGGATATCATTATGCACTGGTGCTGGAGAACATCATTTGGCAGGAAATCAGGAACAAAGAATACAATGATGTGAGAACACAGTAGCAAACAGCCGAATGCATTGTGTTATATTTGCTCTACTATGCCGGTTTTCAAAGAAGCTTATTTATCAATGCGCGATCAATTGCAACAGCAGGGGGTTACCCTCGTTGCCGTTAGTAAAACAAAATCTATTGAGGAAATTCGTGTGTTGTATGATATGGGTCAGCGTGATTTTGGGGAGAACTACGTGCAGGAATTACTGACCAAACAAGTGGCTCTTCCGGAAGACATTCGCTGGCATTTTATCGGTCACCTGCAGACCAATAAGGTAAAGCAGTTGGCTGGTTTTGTCTATCTCATACATGGAGTAGATAGTAGCAGGCTATTGCAGGAAATCAACAAGCAAGGTCAAAAAATCAACCGAAAAATTGGTTGTTTGCTCCAGGTTCACATTGCACAAGAGGATACCAAATTTGGTTTTGATGCAGCTGAACTAACGGCATTGACAGATGAATTGGCTGCTTTTCCTTTTGCAGAGGTAAGGGGTCTGATGGGGATGGCAACGCAAACCGACAAAGAAATACAAATTCGAAATGAATTTAGCCACCTGAGGGAATTAGCCCGAATGATACCTTTTAAACAAACTCCCATCCTCAGTATGGGAATGAGCAATGATTACAAAATTGCTATTGAGGAAGGAAGTACCTTGGTAAGAATAGGAAGTTTGCTTTTTGGTAGTCGCAACTGATCAGGGTTCATCAATGAATCTCCTGGTGATGGATTCATAGGAGTCTATTCTTCTATCGCGAAGGAAAGGCCAGTGTGTTCTGTATTGATCGGTAAGGGAGGTATCAATTTGAATTATTTCCACTGCTTCCTGATCATGCGGTGCCTGGTACAAGAGGGTTCCCATGGGATTGCTTACGAATGATCCTCCCCAGAATTGCATTGCACCGTTTTGTTCCAACCCTACCCTGTTCACAGATACGACATGAATGCCGTTGGCTACGGCATGACTCCTTTGAATGGTTTGCCAGGCATTGTATTGTTCACGGTTGGTGGCTTCATCTTGTGAAGTAGCCCAACCAATGGCAGTAGGATAAAACAGAATTTCTGCCCCCATCAGTGCAGTAATTCGGGCAGCTTCAGGATACCACTGGTCCCAACAGATCAAAACACCTATGGTGCCAAATGCAGTTGAAAACACACGGTACCCGAGATCACCCGGGGTGAAATAAAATTTTTCATAGTAGGCAGGATCATCGGGAATGTGCATCTTCCGGTACTTTCCCAAATAGGTACCATCGGCATCTACAACTGCGGTGGTATTGTGGTAGAGTCCCTGCGCTCTCTTTTCAAACAATGAGGCAATGATAACCACCTTGAGTTCTGCAGCCAGCTGACCCCAGGTATCTGTGACCGGTCCTGGAATGGCATCCGCTAAAGCAAAATGATTATAATCTTCCGTGTCGCAGAAATACAAAGAAGAAAATAATTCCTGCAGGCAAATGATTTTAGCTCCCTTGGCTGCGGCTTCTCGCGTCAGTTGCATTGCTTTAAGGGTATTGGCTTCTTTGGATGCTGTACAGGACATCTGCACGAGTCCCACAGGAATTACTGCCATGATTGCGGGTATTGATGAAAAAAATCAGGTTACGTTTTGTATGATGCCATCAAAGCTTTTCAGACCGATGATTTTGTCGGAGATGTATCCTTCCGCATAGGCAACCCCAATGCGTTTACCCAGCATCATGGCTCTTGCTTTCACTGTTTCCAGGAATTGAGGGGTCGAAATATAGGTAGCTGGTTCATTGCTGTTGTTGGAGTAGAATTGAGAATCATAGGCAAGTATGGCAGCCATCTTCTGTTCCATGTAGGGAGAAATATCAATAACAAATCCGGGTTGAATGAAACGGTCTTGAATGTAATGAAAAACATAGCTGGGGCGCCAGGCACTTTGTTCAATCTCCCCCTCCTGTGTACTTATTTTTCTTAGACCCGAGAGAAACGCTGCATCTGCAACCAGCTGGGCACTTCTGCCATGATCGGGATGGCGGTCCTCAGGGGCATTGGCAAGAATGATGTCTGGTTGATAGCGCCGAATTACTGTAATGATTTTTCTCAGGTTGGTTTCATTGGCTTCGAAAAATCCATCTGCCATCCCTAAGTTTTCTCTTACAGCCACTTTCAGAATGGCTGCTGCGCGTGTTGCTTCTTCTAACCTGAGTTCTGCCGATCCTCGGGTGCCCAACTCTCCCCGAGTAAGATCGATGATACCGGTTTTTTTTCCCTCAGCCATGGCCATGAGCAGCGTGCCGGCACATCCGAGTTCCACATCATCCGGATGTACACCAAAAGCCAGTAGGTCGAGTTTGGTGGTTGACATGCTGCAAAGGTATCAAAAGGTATTCAATAACCTGCTAACGTTCGGGCAGTCGGTAATAGTGAGGAAAGCAATAAAAAAGCCGGAGAAATTCCGGCTTAAAGTAGAAATTATTTCTTGGCGTAACGCTTTTTGAATTTATCAATGCGCCCTGCTGTATCAACCAACATATTCTTTCCGGTATAGAAAGGATGAGATGTATTGGAGATTTCAATTTTCACCAAAGGGTATTCTTTTCCGTCTTCAAATACAATGGTCTCTTTGGTTGCAGCAGTTGATTTGCTGAGAAAACTATAACCGTTGCTCATGTCTTTGAAAACCACAAGGCGATAGTTTTCAGGGTGGATGCCTTTTTTCATTTGGGTTGATTTAAAGGTTACACGGATTTTGCCGTGAATGTTTGGGGTGCAAATGTAACACTTTCCCGTGAGTTCCCAAAAAATGGAGAAAAAATATCTTATAAATATCTATTTATCAATTAGTTGTAATCAATCAGGCTTTCATGTTGATGAATTGCAGGGGAATGCCCAACCCAGACTGGCGACAGGCAGCAATTACTTCCTGCAAGTCATCGATTTTTTTTCCTGTAACGCGAACGATATCGTCCATGATAGCGGCCTGAACTTTGAAACCCTGGTCTTTGATGAGTTTCACTATTTTTTTGGCGTCTTCCTGTTTTAATCCGTTTTGGACTTTTACTTCTTTTCGGATGATTTTACCGCTCGGGTAAGCATCTTTCGAAAAATCAAATGCCTGTGCATCGATGCCATGTTTCATGGCACGGCTGATGATTACATCAATGACCTGTTTCATTTTCATGTCACTCTCCACTTCCAAAGTAACGATGAACTGTTTTTTGTCAAGGGTGATTTCAACTGGTGAACCTTTGAAATCGTAGCGATTGCTGATTTCTTTTTTTACAGTATTGATGGCATTGTCTAGAGTTTGCACATCTACTTCACTGGCAATATCAAAAGAAGGCATGGTAATTTTTTTGCGAAGATACAAAGCATGTTTGAAAATCATGCTTTGGGCTGTCGCTCAAGCGCAAACCAAACGGGTGATCTCCAGTAAAGAATTCCTCCCGCCATCATTAGGCAGACAGCAATGATTTCTGCCTGGGTAGGTTGAAAAGGAAGTGACTCGTATTTTGTATTGACTCTTATTTGTTCGATGAGAAATCTTTCAGCACCATTGACCAACAGATAGAATCCTGCAATTCGTCCCGGAGTAAGTATTTTTTTTCTCAGGAACCAGATGATTGCAAAAAGTAGGAGGCAGATCAATATCTCATAGAGTGCGGTGGGATAGACCGGTTGTGGCAATTGCATGCAATAGGAACCGGTGCAACCTTCAATGGGTACACCTTCATTGATTACATTGTGCGGGTATCGGTAACTCCATAACCAATCTGGCAGAAATGGGTAAGGGTTGGGTTTTAGGTTTGCTATACCCCAATCCCCGTCTCCACTCACCTGACAACCGATTCTACCCAATGCATAAGCCAACATCATGGTGGGTGCCATGCAATCTGCAAGGTGTATGACCGAGATATTGTTCTTTTTTGCGTAGTAAATGATGGCAACAGTTGCACATATAAGTCCGCCATAAAAAGTAAGACCACTGAAACTCAGCAGAGATCCTATGGGATCCCGGGAAAACTCATTCCAGTTTTCAAGGTTATGAAAAATCTTAGCGCCCAGGAACCCAAAAGCTGCGGCATACAAGATGAAGTCCCCTACCCTGTCGTGGGGCCAGATTCTGATGATGCGGGTTTCAGGATGAGGCAATCTTTCTTTTTTATTTTCCCTGTACTTGAGAAAGACCATGGTTCCACCTAAGAGCAAACCAGCCAGCGGATGTCCATTGGTTGAAAAAATATACCCCTGTGGGTCACTGAAAACGTCAGATAATAGAAAAGCACCGATGAATTTGTAACCGAAAATGAAGCCCAATAAAAATGTTACCATCCAATCCATGGTACTAACCGGACCACCCACAGTTATTTTTTGCTCAGCATAATCGAAGAGTCCTTGTTGTTCCTTTCTTTTCAGTTCCATGCTCAATATCCAACCCGCTACTATAAAGGCGATGGCCACAAAAAAACCAAATGAATTAATGAGTTGCAAACCGGCGATTTCAATTCCAAATAGATCCTTACAAGCGTAATACAGATTGGGATACATGGTTGCTGAAGATTAATCAAACGAAATGTAATATTAGAGATAAAGATGCAAATAAAAATGTAAAAATTGGACAACTGTTCTTGAATGAGAAAGCCCCGCAAAAGCGGGGCTTGTATTTACTAAACCGTCCATAATCAAATATACAAAAAATCAATTACAATGCTCGTTAAAAACACTGATCAGGTGCTGTGCAATGACTTGCGCGGGTCTTCCTTCAATTTGGTGGCGTTCAACCATGTTGACCAACTGGCCATCTTTAAATAGAGCGATGGCCGGGGAAGAGGGAGGATAAGGTAACAGGTGACTGCGAACTGCATTCACTGCCTCGGTATCAAAACCGGCAAAAGCGGTGGTAAGGTGGTCGGGTCTCTTGGTGGCATTCTTTACAGCCATCAATACGCCGGGGCGACAGGTACCTGCTGCACAGCCACAAACGGAATTAATTACCACCAGGGTGGTACCCGGTTTCTGTAGGGTCGCTTCCACCTCAGTTCCATTGGTCATTTCATCAAACCCATTGTCGGTCAATTCAGCCTTCATTGGCAAAACAATCTCTGCTGGATACATAATACATTGTTTTTACAAATGCAAAGATAATCATTCACCAACAATTCAATTAAATAGAAAAAGTGTCAATATGGCAATATTTGTGTTTTTAAAGTGACTTAATGACATGTTAAATTCACTGGTAAATGCCAGATCCGGAAGAAGTGATAGCAAGATACTGACTGGTACATGGTTTGTTCAATAGTCTTCAAATGATTATTCACCAAAAAAAATCAAATATGTCAATCATCAAACGCAATCCCGTTTTTCCCGGCAGCCTGCTGGACGAGTGGTTTTACAATTTTCCGGCCAATTGGGGAAGAGAAGAGCAATTCCTGACTGCTGCCCCTGCTGCCAACATCACAGAAACAGCTGATGCTTTTCACATCTCTCTGAATGTACCGGGTAGAAAAAAGGAAGATTTTCAGGTACAGGTTGAGAAAGGACTGCTGACCATTCGTTATGAAAAGAAAGAAGAAAAAACGGAGAAGGACAGCAAGACCATTCGCAGGGAATTCACTTTTAACAGCTTTAAAAGAAGTTTTACCCTCGATGAACAAATTGATGCCAATGGCATTCAGGCACGGTATGAAAATGGGCTGTTGCTACTGGTTCTTCCTAAAAAAGAGGCAGTTCAACCCGTAACCAACCGCATCAACATTCAGTAAATCTAACTTCTGCACAAGTAGTTTTTTTGCAGCGTGGTTTTTGGTTAATGACCCCTTGTTTTTACAGGGGGTTTTATTTTTTCCCTCCCGTAATAAAACTGCCGTTCTGAATACTAACACAAATTGTAGCATCTTTGACGGATAAAATCTCTCATGGACAGAGAAGGGGAATTTATCAAATTGCTGCAGCAACACCAGGGGATTATCTACAAGGTTTGCCGTGTTTACACAAAACAGGCAGACGATTGGGATGATATGTATCAGGAGATCGCATTGCAGGCGTGGAAATCTTTTTCTACTTTTCGGGGTGACGCCAAGTTTTCTACCTGGTTATACCGGGTCGCGTTGAATACCGCCATTACACTATTCAAGCGCAGCAAAAAAGCTGCTGTGCTACCTGAAGCAACAGAACAATTGACAACACCCGCTTCAGAACCTGATCCAAAGGAAGAACAATTGCAGGCAATGTATCATGCCATCGCTGAATTGTCTGAAGTAGATAAAGCCATTGTTTTGCTCTTCCTAGATGATTATACCTATCAAGACATCGGCCAAATGATGGGCATCACCCCCAATCATGTTGCCGTAAAAATGAGTCGCATCAAAACAAAACTTCAATCATTGACCCAACAGTCTTTACCAAAATAAATGGAAATGGAACTGGAAGAATTTAAAGATCAAATGAACCGTGAGGTGGAAAGCAAATCCAATTGGGCGGCTACTGTTGACCTGAAAGAGATGATCCACAGGAGATCCGGTAGCGCTGTTCAGAAGATTCGAAGAAGTCTTTGGATCGAATTGCTGATTTTAATTTTCATCAATGTTCCTATTGCTATTGATATCGGTGTTAGCTATCCGAGACTGTTACAGCTAAATTTGATTTGGTTCATTTTTTTGCTCATCATAGCTACCTTCCCTGTTCTTGGTTATCTGATTTCAAAAACATATTGGTTTGAAAAACAATCATCTAATATAAAAGAGAACCTAAGTCATATTCACATACTCATCCACCGCTATTGTCAGATCAATATGTTGTTGGCTTTGCTTTCAGCCCCCATCGGATATTGTCTCGGACTATTATTGTCTGTTCCTGCATCCGAACCATTGAGTTGGCAATCACTTAAAAACATTTTATTCACTTCTTCGGAAACTGAAAACTTGATTTTATTCTTGATTTTATTGGGGATATTGTTGTTTTTCGAGTTAGTAATCTATTTTCTGATGCGCTGGTACCTGCGTGTTTTGTTCGGGAAATACCTTAGAAAGATCAAGCAGTTGATCAGTGAGCTCGAGGCCGAATAACCCGATGGGTATTCAAACATTATTCGTAACTTACATTGTTGAAAAAACTGATTTCCATACTCTGCTTACTGGTTTACTTCTTTGCCTCCACAGAAGCAAAACAGCTATTTAAAATTCCAGTCATTTTTCAACATTATGCGGAACATAGGGAAGAAAACCGGCAGCTCTCCCTGCTCGACTTTCTGGATATGCATTATATGCATGGAAGTCCTTTCGATCAGGATTATGACAGGGACATGAAACTGCCCTTCAAAAGCACTGGAGATGCTTTTTCTTTTTTCCCCCTTACCGCCGATTGTATGCCACCCTCCTGCCAAGTAATTTGTCCGCAAAAAAATATTGAACCCTTTTCTAGTATTTCCTCACTGGACAAAGCCCTGCAATCAGCAGAAAACAACATCTGGCAACCTCCCAGAATTACCTGCTGAAAATTTCTTTCATTAACTTTATTTTCCACTGATTACAACCTTTCCCGCCAACGGATCCGGTTGTTCAATTATAATTGTTATGTTGAATGCCATCATTCGATTTTCTGTCCGTAATCCACTCATCATTGGCCTTTTCGTATTAGGATTGATTGGATATGGAAGTTTTGAAGTATCAAGGTTGCCCATCGATGCTGTTCCCGACATTACCAACAACCAGGTACAAGTCATTACTTTAGCCCCTTCATTCGGGGCAACCGATATTGAAAGACTGATAACTTTTCCCATAGAACAAGCCAACAGCAATATTGCAGGCATCAAAGAAATAAGAAGTTTCTCTCGTTTCGGTCTTTCTCTTGTTACCATCGTTTTTGATGATGCTACCGACCTTTTTTGGGCTAGACAACAAGTAGCGGAACGTTTGCTGGATGTGAAGAGCATCATTCCCGAACAAATCGGCACCCCCCGCCTCGGGCCCATCAGTACCGGACTGGGAGAAATTTACCAGTATGTAGTAAGACCAAAAAAGGGGTATGAACATGAATGGGATGAGACCAAACTACGCACCGTACAGGATTGGATCGTTCGCCGCCAGTTACTGGGTGTTCCGGGAGTGGCTGAAGTGAGCAGTTTCGGTGGAAAAGTAAAACAATACACTGTTCGCATCGATCCCGCCCGGCTGCAATCTTATGGCATCACTATTACAGATGTTTTTTCCGCTCTTGAAAAAAACAACCAAAATACCGGGGGTGCCTACATAGAAAAGGGACCCTCAGTTGTGTTCATTCGAACAGAGGGGCTCCTCAGTTCTCCCGATGAAATTGGCAACATCGTTATAAAAAAATCTTCTTCCCGAACACCCCTTCTTGTAAGAGATGTGGCTATTGTTGAAACCGGGTTTGCTACCCGTTACGGCGCTCTTTGCTACAATGACCAAGGAGAAGTTGCAGGTGCAGTGGTTATGATGCTGAAAGGTGCCAACAGCAATCAGGTAATCAAACGTGTAAAAGAAAGGGTGCAGCAAATCCAAAAAAATCTCCCTGAAGGAGTTGTCATTGAACCCTTCCTCGACCGATCAAAAATGGTAGGCAACGCCATTCAAACGGTAAAGACCAATTTAATGGAAGGTGCACTCATTGTACTTTTCATTCTCGTATTGTTTCTGGGAAACCTTCGTGCCGGAATACTCGTGGCCTCCATCATTCCGCTTTCCCTGCTTTTCGCTATTATATTAATGAATTGGTTTGGGGTGAGTGGAAATCTGATGAGTCTGGGTGCCCTTGATTTTGGTCTTATTGTTGACGGTGCTGTGATCATCGTTGAAGCAGTAATGGCAGGATTGCATGCCAGAGGTCATTTCAACCGATTATCGAGGCAGGATATGAACCAGCAAGTTATCCATTCCGCTGGTAAAATGATGAACAGTGCTGTATTTGGTCAGATCATCATTCTGGTAGTTTATCTCCCTATTTTTACTTTGCAGGGTATTGAAGGGAAAATGTTCCGACCCATGGCTCAAACAGTTGCTTTCGCACTGCTCGGTGCATTCCTGCTTTCTCTTACCTGGGTGCCGATGATGAGTGCCTTTTTCCTTAGTAGGAATGAAAAACAGCAGCCGGGTTGGTCAGAAAAAGCATTGACTGCATTGGAAAACCTTTACCAGAAAGCCTTGCATCGGGTAATGCAATTTCCAAAAACAATAGTGCTAATAGCATTGGTGCTGTTCGCATCCGCCCTTCTTTTGCTTACCCGTTTAGGAGCAGAATTCATACCTGCTTTGGAGGAAGGAGATTTTGCCGTTGACACACGCGTACTTACCGGAAGTAGTCTTACCACTTCCATTCAATCTACTCAACAAGCTGCCGGACTTCTGCTGCGAAGATTTCCGGAAGTGGAGAAAGTAGTTACCAAAATAGGTAGCGGAGAAGTTCCGACAGATCCTATGCCCATGGATGCCAGCGATTTAATGGTCATTTTGCGACCAAAGAAAGAATGGACTTCCGCCAAAACATTCAATGAGTTGAGTGAAAAAATGAGTGCAGCATTACAAGAAATACCTGGTGTTACTACAGGGTTTCAATATCCCGTTCAAATGCGGTTCAATGAATTGATGACAGGTGCCAGGCAGGATGTAGTTTGTAAAATATTCGGAGAAGACCTTGATTCGCTGGCAGTTCACGCGGCTGAATTGTCATCCCTGATCAGCAGTATCAAAGGTGCTGAAGATATTTATGTTGAACAGGTTTCCGGTATGCCTCAGGTAATCATACAATACAACCGGGATGCCCTCGCCCAATATCAACTCAACATCTCCGACATCAATCACGTGATCAATGCCTCCTTTGCCGGTCAATCTTCCGGGCAACTGTATGAAGGTGAAAAAAGATTTGACGTAGTAGTTCGTCTTGGAACTGAACAAAAGAGAAGTGTAGATGACATACGTCAATTGTTGATTGCAACACCCACCGGCTCGCAAGTACCCCTTTATCTGTTGGCAAACATAGAATTAAAAGATGGTCCCAACCAGATTCAAAGAGAAGATGCCAAACGTCGCATCGTGGTTGGTTTCAATGTTCGTGACCGCGATGTGCAAAGCATTGTTGGGGAATTGCAGCAGTTGGTAGAAAAGAAAATTGACTTACCTCCGGGATACTATCTGACTTATGGCGGAGCTTTTGAAAACCTGGAAGCAGCCAAAAGCCGTTTGATGATTGCAGTTCCTGTAGCACTGCTGCTTATCTTTTTATTGCTCTACCTCACTTTTGGCTCTCTTCAACAAGCATTACTGATTTATTCCGCCATACCGCTTTCAGCCATTGGTGGAATTTATTTTCTTTTTTTACGTGATATGCCTTTTAGCATCAGTGCCGGTGTTGGTTTCATCGCACTTTTTGGTGTTGCGGTACTAAATGGAATTGTTTTGATTGCTGAATTTAATCTGCTTAAAAATGAAGGAATCACAGATATCAAGGAACGGATTTTGCACGGAACACGTGTTCGGTTGAGACCGGTATTGATCACCGCTCTCGTCGCATCTCTTGGGTTCCTACCCATGGCCATCAGCCGCGGAGCAGGCGCAGAAGTACAAAGACCCCTGGCTACAGTCGTGATAGGTGGTCTATTATTGGCTACTCTTCTTACATTATTTGTCTTACCCATTTTATATATGATACTAGATAAAAGTCACCGAACCGTTTCCGGTCCTGCCAACCGCGTTTCGATTTTGATCCCATTGATCTTAGCCGCCCTGGGCATTGCCCCAGCCATTAAAGCTCAATCCACCATTCAATTGTCTGCAGCCATAGATTCAGCGCTCCATAACAATGCCCGGATAAAAAATGATAAGTTAAAGACAGTCTATCAGCAAAAATTGATTGAAACTGCTGTACAACTTCCCCCTATGCAATTATCTGCTGAAATAGGACAATTCAACAGCGTTTATACCGACAATCGATTGTCTATAGGACAAACAATGCATTTTCCGACTGTTTATGCCAGACAAAAAGATTTATTGCGGGAGGAATGGAAACAAGGTGTTCTTCAGGTAGCTGTCAGGGAAAGTTTACTGAAAAGAGATGTGGCGTTGAGTTACTTTCAATTGATTTATCTAAGTCAAAAAAAAGAACTTTTGCTGCATGCAGATAGCCTGTATGATTTTTTGCTGCGTAAAACTTCCGAGCGACTTCAATCAGGTGAAACAGATGTGTTAGAAAAAGCCAGTGCCCAAAATCAGCTGGGTCAGATTCGTTTGCAATTATCGCAACTGGCAGCCGATCAGGAAATTGCTTCTTTACAATTTCAACTTCTACTCAATACTGAAATTCAGTTTGCACCAGTCAACCTATCTAAAGCTGTTCTTTCTTCCCTTCCCTCCACCGCCGATACAGCCGGTTTTTCCAATCACCCATTGTTGCAATCCATCAGACAGCAACAAAGCATGGCAGATGCTGAATATGCTTTAGGAAAAAGTAAACTGCTGCCCAACCTTTCCGTGAATTACAACAACACCACCATAAGGGGCATCGGTGCTGACGACAAACTCTACGATGGTACTACCCGTTTCGGAGCCGTACAATTGGGTGTAGGTATTCCCGTATTCAGGAAGGGCCAAAAAAATCTTTTAGAAGCTACTCGTTTTTCCAGACAAATTGCTTCGGGTAATTATGAAGTAGAAATGCAGCTCTTTAAGAACCAATATGCTGCTGCATATCGGCAATACCTACAAAATACCCGAGCACTGCATTACTTTGAAACCGAGGGGTTACCTGCAGCACAACTGGTAACGGCAACAGCCGGAAAGCAATTGATGGCGGGACAGATCAATTTTCTGCAATGGGTTCAACTGATTAACCAATCAATAACCACCAAGAGCCAGTATCTGGAAACCCTGCATGCTAACAATATTTCCATCACCCAATTGAATTATCTCTTGTCTCAATAACCCAGCAATCAATGACCATGAAAAAAATAATATATCCATTCCGGCTTCTATTGGTTTTTTCAACCTTGTTCAATGTCTCCTGCCGGGAAGCAAAATCTCCGGCGACCTTAGAAAATGCAGTGCCGGCAGAAAATGAAGTGCAAATGACTTCCGCCCAATTATCTAAATCCAACTTACAGATTGGAAACCTAATTAGTAAAGAAATGTCGGCGATTATACGTGTAAAAGGAAAAATAGATGTGCCTCCACAAAAGATGCTAAGCATCAGCGTTCCAATGGGAGGATATTTACAATCTACCAAACTTTTACCCGGCATGAGGGTACAAAAAGGAGAAGTGTTGGCTATCGTATCCGGAGAACAGTACATACAACTTCAGCAGGATTATCTCATGGCGAAAGAGAAAATGAATTTGCTGGAACTGGATTTTAAGCGACAGCGCGATCTCGCCCAATCACAGTCCGCCAGTCAAAAAACCCTACAACAAGCTACAACAGAGTATAATTCGCAGCAGGTACTTGTTCAATCACTTGCCCAAAAACTGAAGTGGGTTGGAATTTCTCCGGAGGCCTTATCAAAAGACAATATCAGTCCGACCATTACCATTCAATCTTCTCTCTCAGGTTATGTGAAGGCCGTTCATGTAAACATAGGTAAATACCTGAACCCCTCCGATGTTTTATTTGAAATCATGAGCACTGATGACATTCACCTGGCAATGACAGTATATGAAAAAGACATTCCATTTTTAAAGGAGGGGCAGGAAGTAATTGCCCATACCAATGAACTGCCTGAGGTGAAACATCGTTGCAGCATTATTTTAATTGGAAGGGAAATTTCTGAAAGCAGAAGTGTAGAAGTACACTGTCATTTCATGAAAGAAGCGGTGCATTTGTTACCTGGAACATACATGAATGCAGAGATCAAGGTCAAAAAGCAAATGGCAACCGTACTCCCGGACGAGGCCATTGTTCAATACAATAACAAGAATTATGTATTTGTACAAACTGATTCCCTGAGTTTTGGAATGAGGGAAGTAAAGACTGGTATTTCTGAGAAGGGATATACTACGATAAGTGGTGCGGGTTTAACTGCGACTACACCGGTGGTAGTGAAAGGAACCTACACCCTGTTGATGATGCTAAAAAACAAGCAGGAAGATTAGTTGCCCGGATATTGTTTTTTAACGTAGATATCCCAATATTTTCAGCATGCTTTGGGCACTCTGTTCTTTGGCATACAACCAGTCTATCAACTTGCCATTTTTATCGTATTCCACGATGACATGTTTGGGGGAAGGGATCAAGCAATGCTTTATGCCGCCATATCCACTGATCTGATCTTGATAAGCACCCGTATGAAAAAAACCAATATAAAGCGGGTCCTTGTTCTCAATGTCTTCCGGATTAGCAGATTTTAGCTTGGGAAGGAAAACTTCATTGATGTGCTCTTCAGAATCGTAGTAATCATGGCTGTCGCAAGTCATTCCTCCCAAAACAACCCGTTGGTATTCATTTTCCCATTTGTTGATGGGCAGCATGAGAAATTTTTCTCCAATTCCCCAAGTGTCGGGTAAGGTGGTTATGAATGAGGAGTCAATCATGTACCAGCACTCCCGGTCATTTTGAATTTTTTGTCCCGCAACACTGTAAATATGTGCCATGCTTTCACCAACAGTAAAGCTGCCAAATTCAGTATAAATATTCGGCATGGGTACTTTGGCTTTTTTACAGGCTTTTTTGATGTTACTGATGATCTCGTTGATCATGAACTGATAATCGTACTCAAAGCCAAGGGAGTGTTTGATAGGGAACCCACCCCCAATGTTGATGGAATCAAGCTCCGGACAGATTTTTTTTAACTGGCAGTAGAGGTTGATGATCTTATTGAATTCCGACCAATAATAAATATCGTCTTTGATGCCTTTGTTGAGGAAGATGTGCAACATTTTCAACTGGAATTTTTCCTCGTATCCCTCAATCTCATCTACATAAAATTCAAGGATGTCTTTTGCCCGTATGCCCAAGCGGGAGGTGTAAAATGGAAAGTTGGGTTCTTCTTCTGCTGCTACCCGGATGCCTAAATTAAAAGGGTGGCGAACGGCTTTCTTATAAGCAATCAGCTCTTCTTTGTTGTCTAAAATGGGAATTACATTTTTAAAACCAGAATTGATCAGCTTGGCAATACGGGAAGTGTAATTTTTTTGTTTGTATCCATTGCAGATGATGAATGTTTCTTTGTTGATTTTTCTTCGCTGGTAGAGACGGTTAATGATCTCTAAATCGTAGGCATAGGATGTTTCCAGGTGGATGTTGTGCTTCAGCGCCTCTTCTACAATGAATGAAAAATGTGAACTTTTCGTGCAATAGCAATAAAAGTATTCTCCCTCGTACTTGTGTTTGCGCATGGCATCTTTGAATAACTTCTTTGCTTTATTGATCTGCATCCCAATTTTGGGTAGATAGGTCAGTTTAAGCGGTGTACCATACTTATTGATGAGCTCCTTTAAGTCAAGACCATTGTACTCAAGATAACCATCATCACCTCTGTCAAAACCTTCCTGGGGAAAATGAAATGTTTGTTTGACGAGTGAAGTGTAGGTATTATTCATTAGCTAACATTTATTAACGGGTGGTTGGAAGGAACAAAAATATATTTTTGATTGGTTTTTGGGCAAAAAAAAACCGGAGAGACTCCGGCTTTTATGAAGGTGGTATTTTTTACTTAACAGAGGCAATCAGTGCTTTGAAACTCTCCGGCTCATTCATGGCAAGGTCAGCCATTACTTTTCGGTTGAGTTCAATTCCTTTGCTGTTCAGCAGGTGAATGAACTGGCTGTAAGTTAAACCCTCTGCACGCACAGCGGCGTTGATACGGGCAATCCAAAGTTGGCGATATTCACGCTTTTTAAGCTTACGCCCTACATAACTGTACGTAAGACCTTTTTCAACTATGTTTTTTGCAACTGTATAAACATTCTTGCGTTTGCCGTAAAATCCTTTGGCTTGCTGGAGAACTTTTTTTCTTCTGGCGCGTGAAGCGACTGTATTTTTTGAACGTGGCATATTTTTTCGTTTGACCGGTTCCGGTGGAGCCGGGATGGAACAATGGGGTTAAATCATCCTTTTAATCTGAGAAGTCTCAGTACAAAATCCTTGTTGGTATCGCCTACCAATCCCTTCTTGCGAAGAGAACGTTTGCGTTTCTTGGATTTTTTGGTGAGGATGTGGCGCTTGAAAGCTTTCTGGAAAGTGATTTCACCGGTACCGGTTACTTTGAAGCGCTTCTTGGCGCTCGAGTTGGTTTTAACCTTTGGCATATAATAATCTGTTACGATTACTCCCTACTGGCGGCATTGCTCGGGCAACACACTTGTTGAGCCTTGTGGGAAATGGGCTGCAAAGTTAATCAATGAGATCTACAAAGCGAAATTTATCTACCAATGACAACGATAATCAATCTTATTTGACTATCAATCAATTCAAAAGAAATGCTTATTTTTTCTTATTTGTCTTGGGTGTGAAAAGGGCGAACATCCTTTTTCCCTCCAATTTGGGCATACTTTCCAGTGCCCCACAATCAGCCAGACGTTCAGCAAATTTCAACAGCAGCAACTGACCCCTGTCCTGAAACATAATAGCCCTACCCTTGAACTGAACGTAGGCTTTTACTTTATTGCCATCCTTTAAAAATTTCTCCGCATGCTTGGCTTTGAAATCAAAATCATGGTCATCGGTACCCGGAGTAAATCGTATTTCTTTGACCTCACTCTGCTTCGAGTTGGCCTTCATTTCTTTTTCCTTCTTCTTTTTCTCGTAGAGGAACTTTTTATAATCAATCACCTTACAAACAGGTGGTTCAGCGGTTGGGGAAATCTCAACCAGATCCAGTTCTCTCTCCCGTGCAATTTTCAATGCATCCTGTAAGTTGTAAATGCCGACAGTAACGTTGTCGCCTACTAATCTGACCTCGGGTACTCTTATTTTCTCATTGATGCGGTGTTCCGGTTCTGGTTGTCTGTTGAACCGGGGGTTGAACCGCCCCCCTCCTCTCGGTGGTAATGCCATTAATTGGTTTTTGGTGAAAAATCAGTCAGTTTAGGTTGTTTTACTACTTCTGAATTGTAAAGATAAGATAAAATGAATTGTACCCTCATCAGCTCTCCCTGTTTTCAATCTCAATCCTTATTCTTTGAATAAAAGCATTCAAATCTTCTGTTCCGGTATCCCCTATTCCTTGTCTCCGCACAGAAACCATCCCTTCATTTTGTTCCTTTTCCCCCACAATCAACATATAAGGAATTTTCATTAATTCTGTATCCCTGATTTTCTTGCCAATTTTTTCCTGCCTGTCATCCGTTTCCACCCGAATTCCTTTGCTTCGCAATTGATTTTCAATTTGCAGGGCATAATCTTGGAATTTGTCACTGATGGGTAAAACCTTCACCTGAACAGGTGCCAGCCAGAGCGGGAACTTACCCGCATAATGTTCCAATAAAAATCCAATGAATCTCTCATGGGTACCCAATGGTGCACGGTGGATAATCAATGGGATCTCAGGTTCATTGTTCTTATTGGTGAACTTCAAATTAAAACTGCGTGGTTGTGCAAAATCAACCTGGTTCGTAGCCAATGTAAACTCTCTGCCAATGGCACTCCAAATTTGCACATCAATTTTTGGACCATAAAATGCACCTTCTCCCTTTACTTCAACAAAAGGTACTCCCGTTTCTATCAATACATTCCTAACCAGGGACTCAGTTTCCAGCCAAAGTTCCGGCTCATTGATGTATTTCTGTCCCAATTTTTCCGGATCGTGCAACGATAGCCGCATTACATATTTTTCAATCCCGAATATTTTAAAATATTTCAGGTACATATCATTTACCGCTTTGAACTCCTCCCGAAACTGTTCCTTAGAACAGTAAATATGGGCATCATTCATGTGCAGACAACGTACCCGCATGAGTCCGAACAATTCCCCACTCTGTTCATACCGATAACAAGTTCCATATTCCGCGATCCTGTAAGGTAAATCCCGGTAACTGCGGGGTTCTGCGTCAAATATTTTATGGTGATGTGGACAATTCATTGCCTTGAGGTAGTAGGTTTCTCCATCCATTTGCATGGGTGGGAACATACTATCGGCATAATAAGGAAGGTGACCACTGGTTAAATAGAGGTTTTCTTTGGCAATATGCGGGGTTACTACCCGCTTATAACCCGCAGCAGTTTCGGTCTCTTTGGCAAGCTTCTCCAGTTCTTCAATGATTACGGTTCCATTGGGCATCCAAAGAATCAAACCCGGACCCACATCTTCATTCATCGTATAAATTCCCAGTTCTTTGCCCAGTTTGCGATGGTCTCTTTTCCTGGCCTCTTCCATCATTACGAGGTACTCATCCAACTCTTTTTGTTGAGGGAAGGTAATGCCGTAAATTCTGGTGAGCATCTTATTCTTTTCATCACCCTTCCAATAAGCCCCGGCGATGCCGGAAAGATGAATCGCTTTGATGAAGCCGGTATCAGGCAGGTGGGGACCCCTGCACAAATCTGTAAACTGTCCCTGTGAATAAAAAGTTATGCTGCCATCTTCCAGGTTGCTCAATAGGTCAAGCTTGTATTCATCTCTCTTTTCGGCAAAATAATTTACCGCATCTGCTTTAGAAATTTCCTTTCTTAAATAAGGATTGGACTGGCGGGAGAGTTCATTCATTTTCTTTTCTAGGTTCTTCAAATCCTCTTCATTTATTTTTCTATCACCCAAATCCATGTCGTAATAAAAACCTTTATCGATGGCTGGACCCACCCAAAATTTTACCCCGGGAAAAGTTTGCTCCACCGCCTCTGCCAGGAGATGCGCAGAGGAATGCCAAAAAGTTTGCTTTCCTCCCTCATCGTTCCAGGTAAGCAATTGCAAACTTGCATCCGAATGAATGGGTCGGGTAGCATCCATGGTTTCTCCATTGATGTTGGCTGCTAAAACCTTCCGGGCCAAACCCTCACTGATTTGTCTTGCAATATCTAGGGCAGTTATTCCCGGTTCATATTGTCTGACCGCTCCATCTGGAAATTGAATCGAAATCATCGTAAACGTATTGCTGATAATGAGTTGCAAAAGTAACGAATCGTGGGCAGATAAAGGACTCTAATCATCGGGTTCGTTGTGAAAACCTTAACGGTTCTTTACCAAACTTCCATGGGTGGGTTGTTTAGATTTGTATGATGAGGATGTTCTTGGCTTTTTTGTTTTTTCTTGGGTTGCCCTGTCTGCTTCCTGCCCAGGCCTTAACCGGTGTTTGGCGGGGTTATTTCAATTCCGATGTGTCAATGTTGGGAGATGTTTCCAGAGATGAAACCTATAAATTTGAAATTCAGCTTTTACAGGAAAATAACGCGGTTCGTGGTGTTAGTTACTCTTATAAAACCACAGTATTTTATGGAAAGGCGGAATTAACAGGCATTTTTACGCCGGGAAGAAAAACGCTGATCCTTAAGGAAAACAAACTCACCGACTTAAAGATCAGCGGTGCCAGTGAGGCTTGTTTGATGACTTGTTACCTCGATTATTCTACCATCGGTAAGTTGCAGTTTTTGGAGGGAACTTTCTATTCAATAAACATACGAACCAAAGCCGACTGTGGAAGTGGAAAAATACATCTGGAAAAGGTAAAAGAGTCGGAGTTTAAAAAAGAGGACTTCCTCCTCCTGGGGTCGAACAAAAAAAAGAGCAATCATCCCGCCACTAACGGCCCACAGAAATCATCCAACTTTTCACCTGCGCCCCAAAAGTCATCCAACACAACCACAGATAAGGGAAGTATTCCCCCCATCGGTGGTACATCGGTACCTGAACCAACCAAACCAAAACCTGTACATGAGGAACCTGAAAAGGGTGAAGGAATTACAACTTCTCCTCACTCAAACCCCGATAAAAATTCCATCACAGAACAACCGATAAATAAGGAAATCATTCCCCGCGTTTTGGTAGATAGAGAGAACAACCTCGTAAAAACCATACTTACCGACAAGCGAGAACTTAAAATTGACTTGTACGATAATGGAACAATCGATAACGATACCATTTCAATCTACCACAACAATAGACTGGTTGCTGCTTCTCAGCGATTGAACTTCACGCCCATCACTTTTACCATAAGGTCAGAACCCGGCGAGACACACCATGAAATTGTTATTGTAGCTGAAAATCTCGGAGACATCCCCCCCAATACAGCCCTCATGGTCATCACTTCAGGAGGAAAAGATCGAATAGAAATTTTTCTGGCATCCAATGAAAAAAAGAATGCCAAGGTGATCATCGATTATCAGCCCAAAAACAAATAGCTCAGCGAAAGTGCAGTGAATCAATGGCTTTTTCTTTTACCATGGTTCCTGAAAGAAATGGGTTTTGGGAGCTGGGGTGAATATCCAGCCAGTTCGCCTCCTCCCCTCCTGCTGTTGAACGAAAAAGATAAACTTTTTTTTCTTTGTATTGCATCATCCGTAGCAACTCATACAGTTGTAGTCCGGTTAACTGAAACGACAATCCAATTCCTTTCTTATCTGTTTCTGCCAGCATGCCATTTAATTCATCCGAAATTGCCATGGCCATGATTCCGGTGCTATCCAAAGCGGGTGGCGGAAGTGAAGCAGCCAGTTGGGTCAAACTATCTGTGCATTTCATCATGTCCTTAGCCCAGACCCTGATTTGTGCGGTATCGGAAGCAACTTCCAATGATTGTTTCATCAACAGATAATCTCCCAGCATTTTTGAAAGTAACTTTTCAGCAGGTTGTGCTTCAACTGCAGCAGGAACCAGATTTTTGATTTCGGAACCGGGTTGGGGTTCCGGGTTGGTTTGGCAGGCCATAAGGCAAATGCCCCAACCGAATCGCAGCAAATATTTCATGAATAAAAATACAATGAAATGAACAAAGCCCCTGAACTGATTAACTTTGCACCCAAAATTGTAAGGTATGTTGATTGGGTTACAGAATTTGACGTTTGAATTTGGAGCCAGAAAGATTGTAGAAGATGCTACCTGGCACATTCAACCAGGAGAGAGAATCGGTCTGGTGGGTTACAATGGTACCGGAAAATCTACCTTGCTGAAACTGTTGGTCGGTGAATATAGTCCTTTGGCCGGTACGGTGGAAAAAAGCAAGGAAACC
>JBJTTC010000117.1:0-15223 GCA_046079965.1 Sediminibacterium sp.
ATACAAATAAGCTCGCAATTACGAAAAAAGAAAAATTACATTTTTTGAATTGGTTTATATGCATCCTTATTTATTTATAAGAGTTTATACTATTTAGGATAGAAAAATTGAAAGTCAATTAAAATATTTACAAGTATTTCAAAATTATAAAGTAGTCAGGTAAACTTTTTAAGTTGGTAATCGTAAAAACTAAGTTTATTGGTTAACTTTTTTTAAATCTATGGGTTAAAGTGCATTTTAGTTGTCTTATTAGTATCAGAAAAAGGGATATTAAAAATATTTCTCCAAAAAAAAGAGTAATTCAATTAGCAATTGAAAATAAATATAATATGTCCTTCGAATTTACAATCTGTCCTTCATAATGTGTTGAATCTTATTTCCTTTAATAGATTTAATTTTTGTGAAATTATATACCACCTGAAATCGCAAATTCCAATTAGCATGTATATTATTTTCCAACCAAAAAGCATTCCGCGAATAAATATAAGTTACTGCAGGGGAAATACTTATTTGCCGTTTTTGAATAAATGGCTGAATATTGATAGCATAATCCATCCACTTTACAGGATAATTATTGGGGTCGCGATTAATTCGATGCACTTGACACAATAAAGAATATCTGGTTTGGGGATTAGAAAATTTAGCCCAAATACTTTGTAAATTGCTACCATAACCTACCCCGGCTCCCATAATTTGATTCCAATGTGTATACCCATTATCTCCCCCATGTACATACCAGTTTCCGGCACCTCGCAACAAATTAGAGGCCGATTCAGTCTGTTGTAAACATTCGGCACCTATCCAAAGTAAATGCTTTTGAAGTTGATAAACTTTACTGGCTCCAATGATATAAGCAACCGAGTGGGTAGCATCCATCAGATAATCCCTTACATTCTGGTTATAATCGTTATAGCCCCATTCGCCATAAAATTCCCATCCGGATTTAGGAAAAAGCCATCTAAAAAAAAAGGATGCCAGCTGATCGGTATTCTCAGCATCATCATTTTGTTCATTCTGCTTTAGAAAAGCTTTGGTAATAACGGGCACATATTTCGACAGAAAACTAGTTCCTCCTAAACCAATATCTTTTTGGTATCGTTGTAAAGTTCTGGTCATTCCCAAAAACAAACCCGGTATCCATTTGGGCTGATAACTAATCACAAAAGCACTTTGATAACGCCAGGTAGATGGATAGTTTCCTGTGGCTAACTTAAGATACATATTTTCATAAGGTCGTGTTGAATCACTGTCTAACCGAGCTCCGATTAATTGCCACTCGAAACTCCCAATAGGTGTTTTAGCCGGGCGATTGCTTCGCAAATATACATGTAAAAAGCCGGGAGCATTATTGCTCATCAGCAGAGAAGAACGTTGGCCAGGCCCCCACCAGAGATTTTGGGTGGAAATACCCAGAGAAACTGAACCAATCCGGATACCAGCAGAACTTTGGCCGGGGAAAAGTTTACTATAAACCCCTCCGGCATTGCTTCCCCAATCGGGGCTGGTAATATATTCCTTATTCGCTGCATATACCCATTCAGGAGCTAATTGAACTTCAATTATGCCATACCTGGCATACAAACCTACCCTAACCATTACTTGTAAACCATTTGCAGGAATCATTGCCCCATCATTCCAACCAAAAGGCTTTGTTGAATTGAACTGAGTAATTAAAGTAAGTGGCAATGCCCGGATGATTGGTTTTTTCCAGGAGATTTTAACAGGTTCCGGTTCTATGGGTCGAACAGCAAAAGAAACGGTATTATTGAATTGACCCGCTAATTGTGCCACCCTGAGACTGTCATCCTCCCAACTACCAATAATAGCTTGCTGAGCCAATGATTGCTGAGACAAAAAACAATGACAGAAAAAGAATATGAAGGTTAGCTGTTTCAAAAAGTACTGACTAAGAAATTCGTGCTATGGGCACTACCTGTCCGCCCTCCAATCTTTGATCCAGTGATTCAAAAACAGAGTTGTTGCTAAGAAACTCCGGTACCATTTTTTTCATTTGCGTAACCAGTTCCATGGTGGCATCACTTTTTTTAGCCAATTCAAAAAGCATTTCCAGCTCAATGGGTAATTCATTGTATTGCAGACTCCTGATTTTGGCAATCAATATTTTTTCATGGTAGGTAGCCGTTGTATTCTCTGAATCCATCAACAGTTCCTCATAAAGTTTCTCCCCGGGGCGAAGTCCGGTAAACTTGATGTCTATATCTACCCCAGGCAGATAACCGTATAAGCGTATCATTTTCTTCGCCAGATCGGCAATGGAAACCGGCTTACCCATATCAAACACAAATATCTCACCTCCCCTTCCCATACTGCCTGCCTCCAACACCAGTTGGCAGGCCTCCGGTATGGTCATGAAGAAACGCGTGATATTGGGATGGGTGACTGTTACCGGCCCACCCTTTTCGATCTGTTCCTTGAAACGAATGATTACAGAACCATTGGAGCCCAACACATTTCCAAATCGGGTGGTGATGAACTTAGTGGGAGAATCTGCCCCCTCCATGGGGTTATTGCCATGTAATGCCCTGTGCAAATGCTGCACATAGGCTTCCGCCAGTCGCTTGGATGCCCCCATTACATTGGTGGGATTCACTGCCTTGTCGGTAGATACCATTACAAAACGGCGCACCTTATGTTGAACAGATAAATCAGCAATGATCCGGGTACCCATCACATTGGTGAGAATGGCCTCCTGCGGACAAAGTTCCATCATGGGTACATGCTTGTAGGCAGCAGCATGATAAACATAATGAGGTTCATACTGAATAAATAAATCATTCATTCTATCTCTGTTGCGAACATCCCCTAAAAAGGGCACGCAGGTAACCCGAGTAGGCAGCTCTTGTAATTCAAGCTCCAAATGATGTAAGGGGCTTTCAGCCTGATCACACAATACGATAGTCTGCGGCTCGAACTTCAACAACTGGCGCACAATTTCACTGCCAATCGAACCAGCGGCTCCGGTTACAAGTATCCTTTTGTTTTTTAATTGATAGCCAATCTCCTCGTTGTTGATTTTGATGGGCTCTCTTTCCAATAGGTTTTCAATTTTGAGTGCCTGCAACTGTCGGGCTGAGAACTGTCCGTTGATCCAGGTATCCAATGGCGGCACGCTCAAGACCTTGATGCCATGGTCGAGACAGAAGTCCACAATCTCGTTCTTCCTTACAGGAGAAATTAAAAAATGGGCAATGATCAATTCATCAATAGATTCACTCCTGGTAAAATTCGATAGTTGGCTGGGATGAATGATCTTGATGCCATCCACCACCTTGTCCAATTTACGGGGATCATCATCGAGAAAGGCAGCAATGCTCACATTGGCACTCGTATCATGCTCCAACACCCTTTTGGTAGCAAACCCCGCTTGTCCTGCCCCATAAATGATTACTTTTTTCCGATCCATTTTGTAGTTGCGCAAATAAGCAAAACCAAATTTTACCAAAATCCTATAAGCAATCAAAGAAGGGAAGCATATAAGGGTATAAATAATCAGAGTTACATTGGAAAATATTAGGTTTCCACCCGCGCCTGCTGACACCATACTAATAAAAAACAAGACAGCCGTACTCATGGACAATGCCAGAAAGATTTTGAGTGCGTCCTGGATGCCGGTATAGCGGATGATGCCGGAGAAAGTACGGAAATTGATAAATACAATGGCATTGATCAGGGTAAGTACCAACATCTCGCCCTGAAGATCCCTCCAGACAATCACTTGCAGATTCAGGTTGTTCCTAATCAAGGTGGCAAGTACCAGAGAAAAGGAGCAAATGAAGATGTCGAGCAAAAAGATAATCCAGCGGGGCAGGATATTTATTTTTCGCAGCATAAAATGGTTTTACAGAATTAAAAGGATTGGATTATATGAGGATTTTCTTAAAGATATGCCTTCTATTGGAGTGAAAAAAAAGTTTGGGAAAATAAATATATTCATGCGTTACAGTTACGTAAAATTTATAATAAGTATATTTTTATTGAAAAACTTAAGGCAATTATCCCAATACACCAGATTTGTATTTTCAAAGTAATGAATTGGATTTAAAGATAACCAATATGTAAATTGTAACTTAAACGGGTGTTTTACTGGTTCTATTAATTTTTTTCTTATAGAAAGATTTTGATCAATGTGTAACAATGACCAATTGTCACAGCTGGAAAGATTCGTTTACAGTATCTCGAAATTTACAAAAAAGAAATCACTTTTTTTAAAGATTAAATGTGTATCAGTATGCCAATCACTCAAGAAAATTTAGTGATTGAGAATAGCGCTGCCGACCTCACTCCCAGTGAGAGTACGAGTTTTCTTTTCAACGAGAATAAAATTAAATATTGGATTAAATGTTGATAATAATATAGTTATAAGTTATAAATTATTTATCTATATTCTCCTCCAATAATGGTGCAAAATTACAATTTTGGGGACTATCCAACAAATTAAAAATAATTGTTTACTCGCAGTTTGTAAAAGCGCAAATTTCGATGGCGAGTATTCAAGAAAGCATTGAAACCATGAAACTATACCCTACCAGGCAGGATGGGATTGCAGTTGTTGATAGACCATTGAAATGCCCTCTTCCAGGGAAATCCTGTGTTGCCAACCCAGGCGGTGACTCTTCTCTACATCCATGAGTTTGCGGGGTGTACCATCAGGTTGGCTGGGGTCGGTTAATATTTTTCCGCTGTAGCCAACAATGCGTGCTATCAAAAGTGCCAACTCAAGTATGGAAATGTCTTCTCCACAACCGATGTTAACCTGCCCCGATTCATTGTAGTTGTCCATTAAAAATAAACAGGCAGATGCCATGTCCTCTACATGCAGGAATTCTCTTCTGGGCGTGCCCGTTCCCCAGAGGGTTATGGAACTGTGCTGTTGCTCTTTGGCAGTCATGATTTTTCGCAACAATGCCGGAAGAACATGCGAGGTTGCCGGATCATAATTGTCATTCGGGCCATAGAGATTGGTAGGCATGGCAGAAATAAAGTTGCAACCATATTGTGCCCGATAGGCATCGCACATTTCAATACCTGCAATCTTGGCGATGGCATAAGATTGGTTGGTGGGCTCCAGATAACCTGAGAGCAGATATTCCTCTTTCAAGGGTTGGGGTGCAAGTTTGGGGTAGATGCAAGAGGAACCCAGGAACAATAATTTTTTTACGCCATGGCGGAAGGCCGCTTCGATGATGTTTGCCTGGATCATCAGGTTGTTGTAGATAAATTCAGCCCGGTAGGTATTGTTGGCATATATGCCACCCACTTTGGCGGCAGCCAGCAGCACATATTCCGGTTTTTCGGCAGCAAAAAAATCATTCACCGCCTGTTGGTTGCGCAGGTCCAATTCTTTTGATGTCCTGGTTAGTAGGTGCTTATATCCACGCTGTTCCAGTAGGCGCAACAAAGCACTTCCCACCATTCCCCGGTGGCCGGCAACATATATTTTGTCGATAATTTTCATTTTTTTAGAAAATCAAGATTTACTCAAATTCATTAACAAATTCAAAGCCATGAGCCCTCAAAATCTGATATTTCGTGAAGGCCTTCACATCAGCATCAACCATGTCTTTGACGAGTTCTTCGAGAGTAAAAGTTGGTTTCCAACCTAATTTTTGGAACGCTTTAGTAGCATCTCCAATTAATACATCTACCTCAGTAGGGCGGAAATAGCGTGGATCAACTTTCACAACTGTCTGCCCAATGGGTAACTGATAGCTGCCCTCACAACCCAATACCTTACCAATTTCATTCACCCCCTGACCCTCAAATTGAAGATGTATTCCCAAATGCTTAAATGCCAAAATTACAAAGTCCCGAATTCTGGTTGTTACCCCGGTTGCGAGTACAAAGTCTTCTGCTGTGTCGTGTTGTAAAATTCGCCACATACCTTCTACATAGTCCTTGGCATGGCCCCAGTCACGCTGTGCATCGAGGTTACCGAGGTAAAGGCAGTCCTGCAAACCAAGAGCAATTTTAGACGCTGCCCTGGTGATCTTTCGGGTAACAAAGGTTTCACCTCGCAGGGGAGATTCGTGGTTGAATAGGATTCCGTTGGAAGCGAACATCCCGTACGCTTCCCGATAGTTCACTGTTATCCAGTAAGCATAAATTTTGGCTACACCATAAGGAGAACGGGGATAGAAGGGGGTGTTTTCATTTTGAGGGATGGCTTGAACTTTACCATACAATTCAGAGGTGGATGCCTGGTAAATGCGGGTTTTTTCGATAAGACCCAACAAACGAACAGCTTCCAAAATGCGCAGGGTGCCAATGCCATCGGCATTCGCGGTATATTCGGGGGTTTCAAAACTTACCTGTACATGACTCATGGCTGCCAGGTTGTAAATTTCATCGGGCTGCACTTGCTGGATGATTCGAATAAGATTAGTAGAATCGGTAAGATCGCCGTAATGCAAGATTAGATTTCTGTGAGGTACATGAGGATCTTCATATAGATGATCGATTCTAGCGGTGTTGAACAAAGAGCTGCGCCTCTTGATGCCATGCACTTCATACCCTTTGTTCAACAGCAATTCAGCTAAATATGCCCCATCTTGTCCCGTAACTCCAGTAATGATTGCCTTTTTCATTCATTTTTTTTAAAAGTATTGCGAAAATATACGTTTATTACCCTCCCACTTTATACGTAAGGAAATATAAACTACAATGTAAAACAAAAAGAGGAAGAGTGCAGGAATAAAGCCTACAAGATATAAAATGAGTGACAATAAAAATTGAAAAATTGCGTACAAAAAGGAGACGAAAATGTGAGACAATTTTCTTTCATTGACAAGATATTGATAAAAATGGGTTCGATGGGGCATCCACACTCTTTCACCCCTTATAATACGAAGAACAATGGTACCTGCCGAATCCAGGCCATAAACTCCAAAGAGTAAAATCCAGATAGCACTATCGGTTGCGATCATTACCTGAATGATCATGAGAGAAATGATATAGGCGATAGAGATGCTCCCGACATCACCTGAAAAACAAAGTGCTTTTTTCCTCACATTAAATAATGAAAAAGCCAATAAGGCCGACATCAAACTATAAAATACAGGGGTAACTGGAAGGAACCCGATACCCGATGCCTTCAATATCCAAAGAATGCCCACCAGGGAGATTGAATAGAGTGCATTCATGCCATTGATTCCATCCATGAAATTGTAGGAATTGATGATGCCCACCACCAATATGAAACCGGGTACAATTTGCCATGGCTTCATTCTGAACAATCCACCGGTTTGCCAAAGTAACAATGAGACAGCAATCACCTGAACCGAAACACGAATCACTGGATGAACAGTTTTCAAGTCATCAGAAAAACTAACCAGAGAAATGAGGAGCAACCCAGTGAGTGTTGATCTATAATGAATAAATTCACCAGTAAGTACCAAAGGAAGAAAAAAGGCAAGAGGAAAAATAAATCCTGCCCCTGTAATGGTTACCTCTTTATGTGAACTCCGGATCGAAGGGGCATCGGTCAAACGCAATTTTCCTGCTACCATGATGTACATGAATATCAAACCGGCATAAAGAAATCCGAAATAAATCAGGTATATCCATTCTGCATTGCTCATAGAAACACAATAAAATTCAATTAGAAAGTGATAAAGGTAAAATCAAGAAATATTAATTTCAAAAATAGTGTCTCAGGTTACTTCACTTGCACTATAAAATTACGGAGAAGCATTTTACCCGCGATTATGCATTTTTAATTTCCCCGGGCGGCTTTAGATTTTCCAAAAGAATAAAAAGTTCTCATAAGTCCATCTTCCGCCGAAACCGGGAGTGGCTTTCCAATTGCGGTTTTTATTTTTTTATTATCCACTACATATGATTCCGTGAGTTTCTGCAATCTTTCGGAATTCAGGGGAAGTCCAACCATGTCTCCCATCCTCGCCAGCAATTTCACGAAATGAACAGGAACAAAAATAAATTTCGGCCGGCGCGACATTGATCTTGCCATGCCTCGAATAAGATCATTGGTGGAGAGCGCTTCATCATCTGCGATATGATAAATACCGGATGGAATATCCTCGCGGTGAATCAATTCTTTGATGACGAAACAAAGGTTTTCAACGCTACAAAAAGAACGTTGGTTGTGAAAGGCTGCCAAGGGCCAGGGAAGATGCTTCCGAACAACCTGGTACAAAAGATTCAGGTTTCCTTTGTTCCCCGGTCCATGTATCATAGAGGGTCGGAGAATGTAAACCTGCTTACCGGGTGGTATGGGGCGTGAAAGAATGTATTGTTCTGCCAATAATTTACTTTTTCCATAATGGGTAGTTGGGTGGGGAATAGCCTCCTCTGTCAGAAACCCATTCACTTCATCAGCAACAGCTTTGACAGAGCTGAGTGTAATGAAAACACGGGCAGGAGATAAGAGAAATGCATCAAAAATCTGCTTCGTCAATTCAGTATTACTCTGATAATATTCCTCAGGGCTAGAGACATTTTTGGTATCATGCGCTTTTCCTGCCAGGTGAATTACAATTTCCTCACTGATGATGGGTTTTTCACCTCGGTTATAGGTATGGAAATGAAATTCATCAACCAAATAAGTCTGAAGATTGGTTCCTACAAATCCACCGGCACCGGTTAAAAAAATTGTTTGCATGCTGAAAAGTGAATATCTGATGACTTATGCGTTCACCAATAGAGTGTTGAGTTGTTGGAGCACCTTCTCCCGCTCGAAATGCTGTAAAAAATAGGTACGGGCATTCAACCCCCATTTTTCTTTATCCGCTTTAGAAGATTGTATGAAATTTTCTACGATGGCAATAAATTGTTTTAGCTCTCCGGCAGGTGCTACCAATCCGGCATTGGCTTCAGAAATGATTTCTGCCGCCTCGCCATCAATGGAAGCTATGATGGGTTTACCACAGGCCATGTAACTTTGTAACCGATTGGGCACTGTTATGGAAAAAATAGGTTCTTTTTTTAAAGTAAGCAGTGTCGCATCAGCCCTTGCAATCAATTCAGGTACAACAGTGGAAGGGAAACGCCCCGGGAATAAAATGATTTTTTCAAGATTTTTTTCCTTAACCTGGTTTTCTAATTGAAGCTTGCTACGTCCGTCACCGACTAAGATCCACCTGAGTTGAGGATATTTTTCTTTCAGATAATTGGCTGCGTGAACGACCAACTCTAATCCCTGCGATTCTCCCAAATTACCTGCGAGCAGAAAATGAATCTCGCCGGTAAAAAGATGTTCGAATTGAGGATTGGATGGAACAGGTAAATAAAAAGAATCGGTGGAATTGGGCAAATAAATTAATTGATTTTTCGGTATCCCTCTTTTCTCTAAAATAGGGATACTGGATGTAAAGGGAAGTAACAATAAATCTGCCTTGCTATAAAGATAGTCGGAAATCCGGCCTACCCATTTGATCAGCAAAGGATTTTTACCCTGCCGGGTAGATGCCAGTGTTTCCGGCCATAAATCCATGACTTGTATCAGGAGCGGAATTTTGAAGCGCCATTTTGCGAATATAGCAGGAATGATAAGAAAAACGGGAGAAACCTGATAAACGAATATTCTATCATATCTATTTCGCCTTCGAAGTACCTTTGAGGTTCCAAGTAGTGCAAAGGAGAGATAATTGAGGGATAGAAAAATAGAATTATTCTTTCCGCGAGGGAATAATCTACTTCTATAGATTAAAATCCCGTTCCATTTTTCTTTTGAGATATTAAAAAATGAATACCCCGGATAAAATTTACCCTCAGGATAATTAGGTATTCCCGTAAGTACAGAAACTTCATGACCCTTCTCCTTGAGGCCAAGTGCAATGTCATTGATGCCAAAAGTTTCAGGCCAAAAGTATTGTGAAACAATTAGTATGTGCATATTTATCTAGAACAGAGATATAAAATTACGCTTTCTAATATAATTAACATAAGATAGAATAATTCGAACAACTTTTTCTGAAACATTGGGCATAGAATAATCATTCACCAAACGAAAAACTCTTTCGGTTCCCTTTTGCTGTAACTCTAAAACAGAAAGACATTGTAAAATTCTTTCCGAAGAAAGTCCAGACATCATCACCGATGCTTCTTCCATTGCTTCCGGTCTCTCATGGGCTTCCCGAATATTGACCGCCGGAAAATTTAGAATAGATGACTCTTCGGAAATCGTTCCGCTATCTGATAATACTGCTTTAGAAGAGAGCTGAAGTTTTATGTAATCAGGCAACCCAAGGGGCTTGATCGATTGAATCTTGGGATGTAGCTTTATTTGGCTATTGGTCAAAACCTTTGCGGTTCTTGGATGCGTACTTAGAATGATAGGCAACTGATAAAAATCAGCAACTGCATTTAAGCTATCTGCTAATTGATTGAATTGTTTTTCATTGCTAACATTTTCTTCCCGGTGAGCAGAAACAACAAAGTAGTGACCCAACTGCAAATTTAATTGTTGTACAATTTGAGATCTCTCAATTAAGGGCATGTAGAAATGAAGAACCTCATACATGGGTGAACCTGTCTTGATTATGGTATCGGCGGCAATTCCCTCTCTTAGGAGGTATTCCCTTGCTATGTCACTATATACCAGGTTGATATCTGAAATATGGTCCACCAATTTTCGGTTGGACTCTTCCGGTACGCGAATATCGAAACAGCGATTGCCTGCTTCCATGTGAAAGATAGGAATTCCTAGCTTTCTTGCAGCAATGGCAACCAGAGCACTGTTGGTATCGCCTAATATTAAAAGAGCATCCGGCTTTAGCTGTAAAAACAATGGTTCAATTGCTATCAGTATTTTGCCAACACTTTCTATTGCCGTTAATCCGGCAGCAGATAAAAAATAATCGGGTTTTCTGATTCCCAGTTCTTCAAAAAAAATATTATTCAATTCATGATCATAATTTTGTCCGGTATGGATCAGTTGGTGGTCAATGCCCGGAGAAGCGTCTAACGCGGCGATGACCCTGGATAGTCGGATGATCTCAGGTCGGGTTCCAACAACAGTTACTACTTTCAATGCTTGCATAAAAAAATTAATTAGATTCAAAATATGTATCAGTGTCGTTGGGGTCATACTGCTCACTGATCCAAAAGATGGTATATAAGATGTCTTGTCCCACATTGGTAATATTGTGATGGTACCATACCGGAATATCGATAAAAGAGGGCGAATCACTATCTAAATTGAATGAAGAGATATCATGATGCCCATAACGACGGAGCTCAACTCTTGCTTTTCCCTTAATTACAGCGAATCGCTCAATTTTTCTTGTATGAAAATGATTGCCACGTGTCATACCCGGATGAGTAGTCGAAAAGGAAATTTGCCCTCCTGTACCTAACCTGACCAATTCCACAAAAGAGCCCCTGGCATCGCTGTGGCAAATGTATTTTTTGGGGAAAGTGGATCCGTAATCAATGTAACTTCTAAAAGTATTGAACAATTGAACAGTAAATTGGTCCGGAAATACCGGAATTTTTCCCTGCTGCAGATAGTCATGCTTAAATACCAATAATTTGGAAAGTACTTCAGTTACTTTTACCACAATCTTCGGCTTTATTTCATGAAAAGAAGCACCCTCCTTATGTTCAATGAGTCCTATCATTTCATCGACTAAATCTGCCACATAAATTAGAGGTACGTCTGCATCCGTAACAACAACAGGCTGTTCACCTTGATTAATCTGATGACAAAATGTTGCAATGAATGAATTGTAGAAAGGTTTTCCAAAAGGACCGAAAACATTTGGGATCAATATACCAAAAAAATTGTTTTTTGTCTCAATGGACCATTTCTCGAACATTTTTCTCGCCTCTTTTTTTCCATTTCCATAAACTGAACCATTGCTTTCTTGTAGGGAGGAAGAAAAAATAAGCCGAACCGGATGACTCACTTTATAAAGAGCGTCTAAAAGTAAGGATGCCAATCTAATGTTCTCGTTATATATAAAGTCTGATCTTTCATTTCGATTGACTCCTGAGAGATGAAATACAACATCGCATTGGTTAACCAGCTGAAATAATACATCCGAATCAGCCCATTCCTCCCTGTTGATTTCAATGAGTCGATACTGATTGGGATGTAAAGACAAGGTATTGAACAAATGAGTACCAATGAAGCCCTTGCTACCTGTAATTCCGATTGTTAACATAGATAGAATTTATTGGCCGGAATAATTTTTTAGCTTCTGAATAAAAGGTAAGGGAGATAACAACTCAACCACTTCACTAACATTGAGTTGACGGGTATTATTGGAAGTATAGTCTTGTCCGGAGCTCAAGTCTTTTCCTTCAAGGAAATATTGATTATAGTTTAAATCTCGGTTGTCTGCCGGAATGCTGTAAAAATTACCCTTGTCTTGTGCCTTCACCATTTCTTCTCTGGTGCAGAGTGTTTCATACAATTTTTCACCATGCCTTGTACCAATGATAAGGGGCTTGTACTTTACTTGAATAATTGAGCAAACAGCTTTTGCCAATGTCTCTATGGTGCAAGCAGGTGCTTTGTGAACATATAGATTTCCTGGCTCTGCGTTTTCAAAGGCAAACAAAACCAAGTCAACGGCTTCATCCAGTGACATAATGAATCGAGTCATCAATGGGTCGGTAATGGTAAGTGGATTTCCCTGTTTTAATTGCTGAATGAACAATGGAATAACTGATCCCCTGGATCCCATTACATTCCCATATCTGGTAATACAAATGATTGTATCAGAAGTATTTCTGGATGAAGCAATTGCGACTTTCTCCATCATGGCTTTAGAAATACCCATCGCATTGATGGGGTATGCTGCCTTATCGGTACTTAAACAAATCACTTTTTTTACCCCTGCATCAATTGCAGCATTGAGAAGATGTTGTGTACCGATTATATTGGTACGGGTGGCTTCCAAAGGAAAAAATTCACAGGAAGGAACTTGCTTGAGAGCAGCTGCATGAAAAACAAAATCGACTCCCCGCATCGCCGTATGAACAGAATCGGCATCTCTAACATCGCCTATGTAATACTTGATGCGGTTATCAGCATATCGGTTTCGCATCTCATCTTGCTTTTTTTCATCCCGGCTGAAAATTCTAATTTCATTGAAACCTCCGCTTTTGAGGTACCGATCTAGAACTGCATGTCCAAATGAACCGGTTCCTCCTGTTATTAGCAACGTTCCTCCATATGATTTTGCCTCATTCATGTTTATTGTTTTTTAAATCAAATAAATACTGAAATGTTTTTTTTGAACTTTTTTTCCAATTGTATTGAACACAAGCCTCTATACCTAGCTTAGAAAACTGAATTCGCTCTGATTTCTTTGCGATAAGTTCATTTAAAGTTTGGGTTACTCTGTCAATATCTTTAAAATCTACATATTCCCCCGCATCAAGCAGGAAATCAGGCATAGGTGGAGCATCATTGCAAATGATGGGAAGGCCGGAAGCCATTTTCTCCAGTAAGATAATAGGCATGTTTTCGCAGGAGGAGGCAAAAATACCAAGGTCTGCCTCCCGGTAATAAGTGCCTAGTTTTTCATAGGGTACAGCGCCCAAATAATCAATAACTTCTCCCTCCGGGTCAACTGTTGCTATTTTTTTTTTTACCAGTCGTTCGTATTGCTTGTCGCTTGCGAGACCTGCCAATTGAAGCCTAAGTGGCCATTGGGTTTGGATCAGCAGTTGATGAAAGGCCTCTATTACCTGTAATTGATTCTTATACGATTCAATGCGAGAGACATAAAGCAGCATAAAAGGTTTATGGGAAGAGCAGTCTTCGATGCTCCGATGCACTCTGTCGGGAAAGTTGAAGCCGGGATTAACACCGTGGGGAATAACGGCTAATGGATGGTTGGACATGCCCATTTTTTGCAGTAAGCTTTTTTTTGCCCAATCACTTAGAAAAATAATGCCATTGGCAGTTTGGAAAGTATGGAGCTGAATGAACCGCAACAGATAAAACTTATATTTTCTGATACCGGTCGGATAAAGTTGCAATGCAGCATCAGTAAAAGGAAGCATGTTGTGGCAGATGGTCACTCGTGGCCGGAAGCGGGTGAGTGAACTACCACCGGCAATGAAGAGCAGGCTACAATTCATTTTACGGGCTGCTTTTCCCAGAGAAAAAATCTGCCAAAGCGTGGTGCTGAGTCCGGAGCTTTTATCGGGGAATGGGTTGATTTTAGTAAGCCAGGGGTGGTTGGGTAGTTCCTGCAGGCATACATCATTTCCCCAAACAATTACCCGGTCGAACAGTATGGTTTCAGGCGAAGCATGGTAAAGTATCTCACGTAAGTGGGTTAGTCCGCCCCCATCGCGGATGTTCATGGCGTCGATTCCTAATGTCTTCAATTAAGTAAGTTAAAATTGTGGTGTATATCCCAATTGTTTTTTGATAAAAACGATTCCTTTGTCACAAATTCTTTCCCCCAAGAACAAAAGACTGAAACTATAAAAATAGTAATGCCATGTTTTATTGATACCTGTTCTCCTCGCTAAACGAATACAATAGGAAATAAAACTACTAAACCCATTTTTTCGTTGAATGGATAAAATTGGATAAGAATATTTTGATAGATCACTTTTAATCAATGAAGTTAAATTAGTATTGTGGGTTTTGTCAAAATACTGCGAGATCTCAAAAAAACCTTCTGTAAAACGTATGGAATTTTCCTGAGAAATTTTACCTGGTGTGAATTTAGATTCATTGGTAGCAGAACCAAAAGCTGTATCATTTTTTCTAAATGATTGTGTAACCCTGGCTACTGGTATATCACAGTAAATGGTTTCTTCAAAGAATGCAATATTCAAAACCAAATGAAGTTGATACAATAGGGTACCGTCAAATTTTTCTGTTGATAAATCCAAAGCCCTTTTTCTGGCAATGGTGAATCCAGCAATTGAGACAGATCTTTTAAAGAGGAAAGATGCAGATACGAGCCCGGGTTGCAGAACTGTTGTGTGGGGAAAATATTTAAATATTTCAATCGCACCGTCCGGATGCTCGATTTCGTAGGATCGGAGGATATAGTTATATTTTTGGTTAGCTTGAAGAAATATCAAAAAATCTTGTAAAGCGCCCTGCTTAAACAAATCATCGTCCCCCATGAATAAAACAAAATCTCCATTTGCCAAACCAATCAAATTTCGAATATTGGCATCATATCCGAGGTTTTGCTCATTTTCATGATAGTGAATTACGTAATTACTTCTATCCTTAAATTGCTTCACATTAGAACGAACCATATCA
>JBJTTC010000118.1:0-2565 GCA_046079965.1 Sediminibacterium sp.
ATATGCCATATGCAAATATTTATGCAATTTAAGTAGATGAAATCCCGCTATCTGGCAAGGCCTTAGCCTCTGCAGGAGGCAAATAGCGCAGCAGCAGCGCGGTTGCCGGCTTGAGTGTCAATCAGCGTCGAAAAGTTTCCAGGCAACAGCGTCCAATAGTTTCCAGTTGCTCAGTCGTTTTTTACCCTCTTTTTCCGCTGTTTGAACCGGAATGAATCATTGCCAGTTTCCAGGATTTCGCAGTGGTGGGTTAGCCTGTCCAGTAATGCCGTCGTCATCTTGGCGTCGCCAAATACACTGATCCACTCACCAAACGACAGGTTAGTCGTGATGATGACACTGGTTTTTTCGTAAAGCTGGCTGATGAGATGAAACAACAGAGCCCCTCCTGACTCAGGGAACGGCAAGTAACCCAACTCATCCAGAATGATCCCGTCTATCTGCATCAACTTACGGGCTAAATTGCCTGATTTCCCCTGCTGTTTTTCTTTTTCCAGCTGATTCACAAGATCCACTACATTGAAGAAACGGATACGTTTTCCCTGATGGATAGCAGCTACGCCTAAGGCGGTTGCCAAGTGTGTCTTCCCAGTCCCTGTTCCACCCACCAGGATCAAATTATGTGCCGCATCCAGATACGCAGACGTAGCCAGCTGTTCTATCTGCCCTTTGTCCAATGTTGTCTCTGCCCAGTCAAAAGCAGACAGATCACGATGAATAGGGAAACAGGCTGCCTTCAGTTGATAACGAAGGCTTCTGGCCTGCCGGTCGGCATGCTCAGCCTCGAGCAGTCGATCCAGGCAAACTTCCATGGAGGCCGGTCGCCTGGATTTTTCCGCTTGCCACTCCTCCCAAGCCGTCGCCATCCCGTACAGACGTAGTGCTTTGAGTTGGCTGCTACGCTCAATGGAGGACATGGCGACCTCCTCTCAGATCGTCATAGCGACTACAGTTGGCCTGCGGCTCTTGTTTCAATTGTAAAGACCCCGGCAGATCTAGCGCAGCGGGCTTGGCACTGGATGTTAAACGGCCTAATGCATTGAGAATGACAGCCGCTGTAATCACACCATTTTCCAAGGCCAGCTCACATGCAACGCCAACGGCCTCCAGCCCGTGCTCACGGGCAGCCAACAGCAACTCCACAAACGCACGATCCCCTTTGGGCTGCATCAGCAGGCGTTCACGTATCACCTGGATCGTCGGCGGTAGCTGCCAGTCTCGAAATGGAGCGCCATTGCGCAAAGCTCCCGGTTTTTTCTCCAAGACATCCAGATAGTGCCACGGCTCCAGAATCGATTGATCCCGCCCAAAGCAACGATCATGACTGGCTATCTGATCTCCATCAGCAACAATTTCGATCCGGGCTGCACTTTGCCGGACAGAAACGACTTTGCCCGCATAGGCGGCCGGCACGCTGTATTGATTACGATCAACGCGAACCAGGCACGTGCTGGAGACCCGTGCCAGGTTCTCAACATAACCATCGAAAGCCGCGGTGATAGCGCGTAGCGCTGGTTGTTCTTCGGCCAAACACTCAGCGATAGAGCGATCTTGAGTCGGGTGTTTGCGTGCGGATAGTTCGCGGCAGCGCTGAGCTAACCAGTCATTCAGACTGACAAAATCGGCAAAACGTACTCTCGGCGTAAATAGCCACTCCCGAATGTTACCGACTTGATTCTCGACTTGACCCTTTTCCCAGCCAGAGGCTGGCGTACAGGCAACAGGCTCAAACAAATAGTGGTTGGCCAGCGCCATAAAGCGGCGGTTAAATCGCCGCTCTTTGCCAGCAAAAATGGCATCGACCACGGTTTTCAGGTTGTCATAGACCATACGCAGAGGTACGCCGCCAAAGAAGGCAAAGGCACGGTTATGGGCGTCAAATACCATCTCCTGGGTTTCCCGAGGATAGGCAACCACAAACATCTGGCGGCTATACGCCAGTCGGAAATGGGCAACCTTGATGCTTTGGACAATGCCGTTGACTTCGGCCTGCTCATAGCTCCAGTCAAATTGGCAGACTTCTCCGGGGGAGAAGACCAGCGGAATGAAGGCTTCAGTGACTTTAGGGCCGCAACACCCAGCTTTCCAGGCTTTGACAAAGCGCTGTACGCTATCGTAAGCACCGCAGTAGCCTTTCTCCTGCAGACCTTCAAATAACCGGCGGGCAGTACGTCGCTGAGACTGAGGTAGATGCCGTTCAGTTTCTAACCAACCTTCAAGGATGGCCTGAAACGCACCTAACTTCGGTACCGGCTGATTCTGGCGTTGGTAAATCGGTTCGGTGAGTGTGCGCAAATGTTTGCGCACGGTAGGGCGGGACAGTTTCAAGCTGCGAGCGATTTCGCTAATAGTGTCACCACTGACGAAATGACGACGCCGGATTTCGGCGATGATATCCATGCATAGCACCCCAGGTTACTCCGGTCAAAAGACCAGATGTTGACATATCCCGGGGTGGAAACTTTTGGACGCTGTTTACCCCGGAAACCTGGAAAGGTTTGCACGCTGTTTTACATGCCATGATTTTTTAACGTGTTGATTTCAATATTGTTTTTTAGGCGTTAT
>JBJTTC010000119.1:0-5136 GCA_046079965.1 Sediminibacterium sp.
AATAAGTACCAGGGCATGGTTTCCAATGCCATCAGTTGTGAACATTGTCCAGAGAATTTTTCATCACTTGCTACAGGACCCCTCCCGGTGATGCGCTGGCACCAGCTACCCATCGCCATTAACGTATCGCCGGGAGGGGTCCTGTAGCAAGTGATGAAAAATTCTCTGGACAATGTTCACAACTGATGGCATTGGAAACCATGCCCTGGTACTTATTTGAATTCGATGGTGACCATCTGTTGACCTATGATCTAAGCGAAGAGGAGCCGCAAGCAGAAATTACTTCAGACCTGATCAGGGGTATTCGTCGTCTATGTACCTTGCCCGAAGTCTGGAAGAGCAGACAAACGCAACTCGCTTCTATGCAACTATATCTGCATACAATCCTTGATCTGGAAGAACGAGAAGGAGCCGCCGCCTAAAATGTGGATTTCCCCTACAATAGTAATTGGGAGGATTTAATAGAACTCTCTATGTTAGCCGCACTTACATATTACTAATTTAAAATTGTTACTATTGTCCGTAATTAAATGCGGTGAAAAGCCTGCCACCACTGCATTTTCAGTAACTTGATGTTACAAAGCACCCATCATGAATGCACCGGCAAACAATACTGCAGGAAAGTCGTTCATAGAGCGTGGACTCGAATGGATGCTGTCATCTAAAGCACGCTTTCGCATCGAGCGTATCATTTTAACCATTTCCATCCTCAGTTACCTCGTTCACTTGTTACTGATTTTTCTGGTAAGCCGGGGAATACTGCACCCGGTATCGGGACTTTTAGCGAGTCCGATCTCAGCGATTTATACCCCCTTTTCTTTCATACTCGTTTATGAAGTGTACTTATTGATCTATTATCTTCCCAAATCAACATCTTTCTATATCGGCAAACAATACGAAATTATCACCCTCATCATCATCCGGCGCATTTTCAAAGACATCGGCAGCCTGGAACTTCAGCCCAACTGGTTCCAAAATGAAAATGACCTTCGCTTTACCTATGATGCTGTTACTTCGCTTATCCTCTTCATCCTCATTTGTCTTTTTTATATGCAGGTATTGCGCAAGGAAAATACAGACCCTGCTATTTCTGACGAAACTGAGGTTCAATCATCTACTTTTGTATTGCTGAAAAAAGGCATTGCTTTACTACTTGTACCTGTTATGCTGGCATTGGCTTGCTACTCCTTTGGCAGCTGGATAAGCACATCGGTTCTAAATTACCAATCCGGTATTTATACCAGCATCAACCTGAATCAGATATTCTTCGATGAATTTTTTACTATTTTGATTGTAGTAGATGTATTGCTATTGCTTGCCTCACTTTTTTATTCCGATCGCTTCCAGTCTATCATGCGCAATTCCGGTTTCGTAATTTCTACCATTTTAATAAAGCTTTCCTTTTCAGTGACCGGAATCACCAACAATCTATTGATTGTGGGCTCTGTTTTATTCGGATTACTGGTACTGATTATTTTCAATTTGTTCACTAGAAAAGTGGCGCCTCTGTTTGCTGCTCAGACTCATTCGCAGAAAAAATAAATACCAACCGGCTAAGTTCTTCTGGTGTAAGGTAGAATTCCGTCATATTAATCATCCTGTTTTCTTAGTAACTTTCTGTTGATTTAAATTTATGTTGTATGTCACTACCCCTCATCTTCGACCCTGTCACCAACGAGGAATTGATTCGGCGGATTGATGCCCTTACACCCCAAAGCCAGCGATTGTGGGGCACCATGACGGTTGCACAGGTACTAAAACACCTGGCAGTCCCTTACAATGATCTTATCAACAACAAAATAAGGCAACCCAAAATGCGGCTGCTTGGCCGACTGATATTCAAACCCATCATGACAGGTGAGAAACCATATAAAAAAAATAGTCCGACAGCCCGACAATTCATCATTTCCGATGAGCCGGAATTCGAACAGGTAAAAAAAGAGTTGAAAGAAAAAATGTTAGAAATACACAGTCGTGGGTCTGATTTTTTTGAAGGTAAAGAACATTTCTTTCTGGGCCGACTGAAATCACGCGAGTGGAGCAACATGCTATACAAACACCTGGATCACCATCTCCGGCAATTTGGGGTTTGAATAATTTCTTATAAGTAGTCTTGCATCAATTCTTTCATCAATAAAAAACGGGCACACCTAATTGGTATACCCGTTTTTCTTTCTGTAACCGGAAAGATTAATTCCTCAGCGCCTTTATAGTTTATCCGGCAGAGAAAGAAAGGGTGTTTTGCCATCCGTAATGATGAGCTTGCTGTTGCTGCTATTCGAGAGAGATTTAAAGGCTTCAATCTGCCTTAACTTCAGAATCGGAGCTGTCAATGTTTTGTTGATGGTATCGTTGGCCATCTTGATAGCATCTGCCTCTATTTTCATAGCATTGGCCTTACCTGCTGCTTCAATTTCCGCAATTTTCTTCCGACCCTCAGCAGCAATAATAGCTGCATTGTTTTCTCCCTCGGCCTGGATGCGGGCAATTTGTTTCTTTCCTTCGGCTTCAATGATACGTCTTTCAGCATCACGCTTTTCACGTTCCTTCACAAACTCCATGCGCTGGGCATCTTGCTCTGCCTGCAATTTTTCTTCGATAGTTCGTGCCAGTCCTTCGGGTAAACGAATGCTCTTCAACAATACATTATCTATTACAAAACCGGAGGGGTCTAATATATCAGTCATTTGCTTACGAATTGCCTGCTCTATTTGGGCACGCTCACCACTGTGCATGTCTTTCGCTAAAAATTTAGATGAGATATCAGCAGCAGCCGAACGGAATACAGGTAAAATCACTTCGCTTTCATAATTCAAGCCGATGTTCTGCAAAATTTTTGGAGCAGCTTCCGGCTTGATGCGATATAAAATAGATATCTCTGAACGAATGGTCAATCCCTCTTTGGAGGGCAGATCCGGCTTTACCTCAATATTCATGGTGCGCGTTGGTACCCTGATGATGGTGGTCGTCAGAAAATTAAACACTTTTGGACCTTGCTGTACGTACTGAGTGTCGATTTTTCCGAGACGCCTTTTAACACCCACCTCTCCCTGGCGGACAACCGTACAGGAAGCAAGTAAAAGCACAGAAGCAAGGGCCACAAACAAAGCATAATAGATGGATACGCTGGGCCTCAAAAAATGCGTATGCGCGGTAGCAGAATAAAATCGTGGTGTCAATTGTTGGGGTAGCTTTCTGTTCATACATTCTAGTTTTATCGAATTAAATACGGGACATGATTTGTTTCCTGCAGTCTTGCCTTGGGTATGCCCGGTTCCACCCGCAGCCACCGGCTTTTGTTACCCTATAACTCAATGAAAGGATACCAATTACCGGCACTCTGTGTTGAACACAGAGTAGGAGTATTGAAAACACTAACAGTGGTTTCAATTTTTCACAACAACATGGAGACTGTTATTGTACAGGAAGAGATAGCCGGCTTTCTATATAAACAATTCCAAAAACTATGCCAATAGAAAAACAAGTGCAAAAAAGATCAAAATCTATATATTAAAAAAATTGATTGATTTCATTCGCTTTTCAATATAAATTATTTTTTGGGTGTCCATCCATGAAACGACTTTATACATTTCCGCTTTTCGATAACCAGTTTTTCCATTTTCGTAATTCCTTTAATAATACCCAAGACATCTTCGCATCCGAAATTGATGAGTAGTTTATGCGTTTCTTTTTATCAATGTTGCTGTTGTCTTTAGTAGTTACTTCCTCCGCTCAAAAAAAAGGCCCATCAGGCACTGCTGATACCATTTTGCAACACAGCACCTTCCTTCCCGACATAACCCTTGTTGGTCGGCATACCAAAGCAGATATTCATTTCCTCCCGGAAATAGTGGGTACTACCATCCATGCCGGCAAGAAGAATGCTTTAATCATGATGGACAATGTTCAAGGCAATGTGGTCAATAATACCATGCGGCAGGTGATGGCTAAAGTGCCGGGTATTCAGGTATGGGAAAGCGACCCCAGCGGCATTCAAATCGGCATCGCTGCTCGTGGTTTAAGTCCGAACCGCAGTTGGGAATTCAATACCCGTCAAAACGGACACGATATCAGCAGCGACCCCTTTGGCTATCCGGAAGCATACTATACTCCTCAGCTGAATTCCGTTCAGCGCATACAAGTAATACGTGGTGCGGCCAGTCTTCAATATGGACCCCAATTTGGCGGACTTGTCAATTTTATTTTGAAAGATGGAAGTGATTTCAAAAAAAGCTTTCAATTTGAATCACAACAAACAGCCGGAAGCTTCGGTCTGTTTAATTCCTACAATGCAATCGGTGGTAAGCAGAAGAAAAGTCACTACTATGCCTTTTGGGACCACCGCCGCGGAGATGGGTTCCGTCAAAACAGTGGATTTACAGTTAATACAGGTTTTGCCAGTTATACCCGCCAAATCTCGAATCGACTCAAAGCAGGAATTGAAATCACTCATTTTAGTTACCTCGCACAACAACCCGGTGGATTAACAGATGCTCAGTTTGACAAAGATCCCTATCAAAGTCTTCGCCGCCGCAACTGGTTCGATGTCAAATGGAATATGGCAGCCCTGAATCTGGATTACACATTCAGTGAACAAACCCGACTTAATGTCAAGGCATTCGTGATGAGTGGCGATCGGAATAGCATCGGTTTCATGGCTCCCCCAACGATTGGTGATACCATCCTGGCAACAACGCTTCAATACGCTAACAGGAGAGTTGACATCGATCAATACCGCAACCAGGGAATTGAAGCTCGATTTCTTCACAGTTATACAATTGGTAAGTCAACGCATAGCTTGTCAACCGGATTCCGCATCTATCTTGGCAATACTTATCGCTTCCAGAATGGAAGGGGAGATACCGGGTTTGATTTTAAATTGAGAACGGAAGCTCCTTACCCGACAGATCTTGATTTCCTTACCGTTAACACTGCCTTCTTTGCGGAAAATATTTTTAGAATTGGCAAAAAACTCCTGATCATTCCGGGCTTCCGCATAGAAAACATCCGCAATACCGCTGAAGGAAGAGTGACCCTTTTTGGAACAGTAGAACAAAAAGTTTCCAACCAAAACAAAACCCGCCGATTCATTTTACCGGGTATTGGAGCAGAATACCATATTGGCAATACTGAAAT
>JBJTTC010000120.1:0-6965 GCA_046079965.1 Sediminibacterium sp.
TCAACGGATAAGGATCAGTTGTTGGGTTTACATGCCACTTTTATTTTTTTGGCGAGATGGGTATAGGTGCCCTTTTTTAACACAACTATGAATACCCCATTTCTACCTGCCGGCCCAAACTCTTTCACTGCATCTTGTTGATTCACAACTGCAACGGACTCCAGCCAGTCATTTTTCAAAAATCTGTCGAACTCTTCATTGACATCTTTCATGTCTTTATTCACATTGAAATAGGGTAGCCTACAAGTCAGACTATCTGCTTTAACAATCCATGAAGCTGAATCGTTTATGTCCCGATTGGTATATCTGGATAAATCTTGTGAAAAGCCGGAATAGCTAATAACTGTAAGAAGGATGACGGCAAGAATTTTTAGTTGCATGGTATCTTTTTTATTGACTTTTTCTGCGAAAATTCTCACTGAGGAAAGATTGGTAAATAGGACTTTACGGCTTGGACCTGTATCATTGTTATCAATGATATACAGTGATTATTTTACTACTAAATCTTTCCGCAAAGTCCTCCAACGCTGTCGCTTGGAGAGACTTTTCGGAGGAGGAAAGCCGGTAAAGTTAATAGTTGTAAAAAAGATGACGGCAATAGTTTTTAATTGCATGGCATCTTTTTTATTGACATTTTTTGCGAAAATTCTCACTGCTGAACGATTGGTAAATAGAACTTTACGTAGGAGTATAAACCTCAAAATCTTTTTCCTATCGATAATCCTAGCCAGGGCACAAAAGTATATTTATTGATGGTTGGAGTTAGACTGATGCGCCACATAACATCATTGGCAGTATGTTTTCTGTAGCCGATGCTGGGTATGAAATTGATAAAATGCTCTCCCGATAAATTTTTAGAGTCAACGAATAATTTACCATTGAACTGCGCAAATGATATACCAATTCCTGCATCAATGAATGATTCGTCATTTTTTAACCTGAAAAGATAGTTGATACCAACAGGAATTGTTAAGTAAAAAGCATCTTCAGTATAAAAACCAACTCCTAATCTAACACCCAAGCCAGGTAGTTTGGTCAACTGTCTTTCATAATTCACAGATGCAAACATTCCGTTACCCCCCGCTTCCAGGTACAAATCATTTCTTTTAAAGTTATTCTGTCCGTTAACTGAACAACAAAAAACGAGCAGGGGTATCATGACAAAAAAAAGTCTCATAGAATGATGTTGGTGTTTTTTATTGTCTAAATGTAGAATATATATTATAAATAATCAAAAAGTAAATAGTCGATTGTCAATTAGATTTACCTCTATTTTTTCAATTGAAAAAAGTATTGTTTCTTCTTTATTTATCTATCTGCCAGCACAATACGGAAGCGAATATCAACCTGGTTATCAACTTTGACAAACAATAAACTGGGCCTTTTAATGGTGTAATCCTCCAATAGAATAGGGAAGGAGCCTATATATTCAGTACGGTTATTGATTCTGGTCATTTTCACCACTGTTTGCATGTCGCGGGTAACACCATGAAATTGTAGTTTTCCTTTCACGACAATCCCTTTATCCGTATAATCCATATCGCTACTTGTAAAAGTGATGGTGGGATGGGTGGCAGCATCAGTTACTTCTAACATCTGCCGATCTCTGCTTGCCATTCCACTGTTAAACGAACTAATTTTTACCTGCACCGATATTTGGTTCATTTCATTTTTTTCATTCCATTTCGCGGCAACAGTCATTTCCCTGGCAACACCTTCCCATTTATGGAGTTTGTGTTTCATGGAATAAGTGATGCTAGACTCACTTGCGTCCAGCACAGGATTTTGCACAATTAATCCCAATAAAACTGTGAGAATAACCTGAATGAACATAAATCGTTGTGTTGGTACAACTAAATTAAACAAAGAATGCGGTATCTAAAAATATCAAAACAGCGTCTTGCACTTCTCAAAATATGTATTTGGTGCTTAAAAAATTGGAATGTTGTGAGGATACTATTTCATTTATTATGTGCTTGTTCTCATCTGTTAACTTGGCTGCAACGAGTGAGCGGATTGAAAATGATCTTAAGGCATCCATGACAGAAAGCGTACCCTCAGCACTGTCTTTTCGGCCGGTAAATGGAAAACTATCCGGACCCCTTTGACATTGACAATTGATGTTAACCCGGCTAACCTGGTTGACCAGCGGATCAATTAAATTGGCTAACTCTATCTTATTTTTTGAAAAAATACTCACCTGTTGTCCATGTGTTGATTCAATGATGTATTGTATGGGCTCTTCTATATTATCAAAGGCAACAACCGGAATGATAGGACCAAATTGCTCTTCAGTATAGATTTTCATCTTGCTATTTACCGGATAAAGTATAGCAGGATAGAAGAATGTTTCCTTAATTGAACCACCGTGCTCATTTAATACTTCGGCACCATGAATTCGAGCGTCCTCTATCAGTTCATTTAAATATCCTGTCTTACCAGGCTCAGGCAGGGGTGTTAAAGTAACGCCCTTCTCCCAGGGTAATCCAAATGTAAGTTTGCCAACTTCAGCATTCAGTAATTGTATAAATTCACTGGCTATGGATTGATGTACGAAAATAATTTTTAGTGCTGTGCATCTTTGACCATTGAATGAAAGTGCCCCTAGAACGGTCTCTGTCACCGCCAATTTAATATCGGCATCCTTTGTAATAACGGCAGCATTTTTGGCATCCAACCCTAAAATTGCTCTTAAACGATTTATTTTGGGATGTAATTTTTTTAATTGATTCGCTACCTTACTGGATCCTATCAATGTTAATACATTGATCTTGCCCGATTCCATCAAGCCCGGTACTATCACATTTCCTCGGCCATAAATGGTATTCACCACTCCTTTTGGAAAACAAGATTTAAATGCTTCTAATAAGGGATAATGTAAAAGACTGCCGTGCTTCGGGGTCTTGAAAAGCAGGGTATTGCCCATTATGATGGCCGGAATCAAAGTAGTAAAGGTTTCGTTCAATGGATAATTGAAAGGCCCCATACACAATACAACACCTAACGGTGATCTTCTGATTTGAGCAACAATGCCTTGTTCTATGGTAAATTTTGATGAATCTCTGTCAATATCTTTCAGCGTATCTATTGTGGCATAAATATATTCTACAGTTCTATCAAACTCTTTAACGGAATCCGAATAGGTCTTTCCTATTTCCCACATGATCAGCTTGACCACAATTTCTTTTTGTTCAAGCATTTTTTTTATAAAATGCTCAACACATTGTATTCTCTGGCTTACAGACATGGTTGGCCATTCACCTCTTCCGTCATTATAAGCCCTACAAGCTGCCTCTAAAGCGATAGTTGCTTCTTTTTCGGTACAAACAGGGTAAGATCCAATTTTGATGCGCTTTGGACCGTCAACAGTATGCATACAAATGGGAGAGTAAACTTCGTGAAATGGACCGTCCCAGCTTAACAATTCTCCATCTGATAGATATATTTTTTGTTCAATAAGTTCCTGAAATCCAAATTCTTCGGGAATGTTATTTTGATCAATGATCAGATTATCCAACTTCTGTTGATGTGTCATGACTAGTAAACAAAAAAATAGACTTATTGTTTACCAAGACAACTTACTTGAATTATGGGGAGGTCGTATCATTTTGGCCAATGATAGCGCCAACAAAAGTTTCTCACGGTTGTTAAAATATTTATTCGATGGTACAAGGGTATTTTATCCTGTTTCATATTTATCCATGAAGATTCGTTGTAAACCATTTTTGAGAAATGTAAATCCCTTTAGTTCATTTTTCTACTCTATATAAAAAAGTAACAAGTATGATTATTGATAGTTCTGCACTCACGCAAATGGAAAGAAGATTTAGAGCTAATTTGGTCAATTCTTTAGGTGGCTTTAAAAGTTTGGTATTAGTGGGAACAATTAGCAGCAAGGGCAATGAAAATCTCGCTCCATTCAGTAGTCTTTTTCACCTGGGTGCCAATCCCGCTTTGTGTGGTTTGATATTTCGGCCCGGTGAGCCAAGGGAAAATACTTTGGGAAATATTTTGCATACTCAACAATACACTATCAATCATGTATTGCCATCATTTTATGACAAAGCACACCAATGCAGCGCAAAATACCAGGAAGGCTTGAGTGAATTTAAAGAGGTCAATTTAACCTCTCAGTACATAGATGATTGTTTGGCCCCTTTTGTGGTAGAAAGTAAGATCAAGTTTGCATGCGAATTGGTACAAACCATCCATATTGAGTTGAATGGCACTATCCTTCTCATCGGGAAAATTGTCAAGGTAGTATTGCCTGAACATATCATACAACCTGATGGTTATATCGATTTAGAGCAGGCGGAGACAGTAACTTGCAGTGGTTTGGATAGTTATCATGTGACACAAAAGCTCGCAAGGCTGTCATATGCAAATCTTACTAACCCTCCCGTAGAGATTTAAAAAAGCAATTTAAATACAACTTTTTCTAAATAAGTCAAAGCGACGACCCGAAAAGGTCAAAGTCCTATCCGTATTACCGTAAACTATCACTTTTCATTGTTGAATAATTATAGGAATAAATTTCTTTTATTGCAGGTTTTCAAATTCACTTATGGTTTATCTTTTTTGTCTTTCATCTTTTTAGTAAAACTATGTCGACAATTCATTCCCATTGTGTTTATTTCGTATCTTTATATCAGATTCGGTTTCCGAAAGGAATGAAAAGGGAAATCCGGTGTAGTTACAACGAGTCCGGTGCTATCCCCGTAGCTGTGAATCCTGCCTCCGGGCAACGCTGAAGAACAAGCCACTGGTTAACCGGGAAGGCCTTCAGCGGGGATGAGCCAGAAGACCTGCCGCATCTCATTGAAAATAATTCAGCTTTCGGGTGAAAGGCTTGAAGATGGAGAGATGTAGGGCATCTTTTTGTTTTCATCTTGAACTACGGAGGCAGTCACGCCAACAATTTGCCTCATGCAAAAATTGTTCTTCGTGCTGACTGCTCTGGTGATGAGCAGTTGGCTTCCTGCACAGCAGGATTCGGGTTTTCTTCGTGAAGTGGTGGTTACCGCCAACAAAGTGGCTCACAAACAATCTGAAACAGCCAAAGTGGTTACCGTGATCAATCGGGAAATGCTTCGTCAAAGTGGCGGCAGAGCCCTGGGAGAGCTACTCAATCAAGTTGCCGGTGTTTCAGTTCCGGGTGCAAATAATAACCTGGGTAGCAACCAAACCATCTCTATCAGAGGAGCATCTGCCGGTAATACATTGATCTTGATTGATGGCATCCCCGTGAATGATCCCTCCGGTATTAGCAATTATTTTGACATCAACCTGCTCAGTACTGATCAAATAGAACGTGTTGAAATTTTGAAAGGCGGGCATTCTACGCTTTACGGGTCAGATGCTGTTGCCGGTGTGATCAACATCATTTCTCGAAAAAATGATGCTGCTCACCAACAACCTCAATGGAACGCATCACTAGCCGGAGGTAATTTTGCAACCCTGCGGTCTTCTGTTGGCGTAGTGGGTAAGACAAAATCAATGGACTATTCAGTACACCTCAGTTCTCACTATGCAGGCGGTTTCTCTGCAGCAAAAGATACTTCAGGGTCTGGTCAATTCGATAACGATACTTATTTTCAACAAACAGCCCGTGCCCAGATAGGTATCAAAACCGGTGAACGCTCTCGTCTTAGCGCCTCTTTCCTTTACAGTGGGTATACAACAGATTTAGACGCAGGTGCTTTCAAAGATGAGAAAGATTTTACTGCCAATAATTTCAGTCGACAGTTCAATATCGGCTGGAACCGGCAGGGGGCCAAAACCAAGATGAATTTTCAATTCCAATTCAACCAAGTAGACAGAAGCTACTTGGATGATTCTTTGTTTATCAGCAATTCTGCTGCAGTATATACCAATAGCAGCTACCGAGGCAGTACCCATTTCGCTGAATTTTTCGTGAATCATACATTCCATCAATGGGAATTACTCACAGGTATTGATTTCCGGCAACACAGCACCGTTCAGGATTATTTTTCGTTAGGTGCCTGGGGGCCTTTTATACTTCCAACCCTAAAGGCGAACATGTCACAGATCAGTGGATACGCTTCGTTGCAGTACCGCAAAAACAATTTCACTGCCGAATTGGGCGGACGCATCAATGCTCATTCCGTATATGGGCGTAACGCTACTTTTACTTTCAATCCTGCGTACCGTTTAAGTGAGCAGATTAGACTATTTGGTAACTGGTACACTGCATTTAAAACACCCACACTTTTTCAATTGTATGACACTTATGCAGGAAACAGCAACCTGACTCCGGAGAAAGGACTGATCCAGGAACTGGGTTTTGACTGGACTTCCTCGCAATCATTTCAAACACGGGTGGTGGCTTTTCATCGGAACAGCAAACAGACCATCATTTACTCGACTGATACGAGTTGGTTGGGGAAATACCTCAATGCCAGTCGTCAAACCAATTATGGCGTCGAGGTAGAAGCCACCTGGAACATACGACCCATACAATTTAGGGCCAATTATGCATTTACCGATGGAAGAACAACCGGTTCGTATGATGGCACCGGTGCGCCCCTCGGTAAAGACAGTAGTTATTTTAATTTGTACCGCATTCCCCGGCATGCAATCAACTGGCAGGCGAGTCTTCAAAAGAATCAATGGACTTTTCAATTGAGTGGACGCATTGCTTCTGCGCGGGAGGAATTTATCTTTGGGGCTCCCTCCATTACTATGAAGGGGTATGCCACCATTGATTTTTATTCAGAATATCGAACAAAAAAGAAGGGACTACGTTTTTTTGCAGACCTGCGCAATCTCACGAATACCCGCTATGAGGAAGTAAGGGGATACAACGCAAGGGGCTTCACAGCAGTTATGGGAGTTTTATGGGGTAGATAGAAATGATCAGTTCTCCGATCTTGATGCCCCGGGAGATTGTTTGTGTTTTTCTCCTCCGAAAAGTCTCCTTACGCGCAAGCGGTAAGGATGACACT
>JBJTTC010000121.1:0-6128 GCA_046079965.1 Sediminibacterium sp.
TGGTCTTTAGTCTTTGGTATGATAGTCATTCCCGTTACGATAATCGAGCCAAAGACCCATTGCCAAAGACCAAAGACTGTTTTCTCCTCCGAAAAGTCTCTCCGACGCAGGAGGTGGAATTTGCGGCTTGCATATGAAATATTCTTTTAATTAAGGATTACAGATACAGTCGAGCCTGGCACGGAAAAGAGTTAAAAAGGGCCTGTTATTACCGGCAGATCAATTTTTGAACGGTGGTGTACCCGAATAGTAGACTTGATGAAATCTTCATCCTTTGCTTGATAAATATCCAGAAACTGTTGTGGATTCCTGTCAACAATAGGGAACCAACTACTTTGTACCTGAATCATCAAACGATGACCTTTTTTGAAAGTATGTGCAACATCCGGTAAACTGAACTTGACCTGCGATGGTTGATTGGGAACAAAGGGAGCCGGCTTTTCAAAACTGTTGCGGAACTTACCCCGCATTACTTCACCACGAACCAATTGCTGATAACCACTCATTAAATAATCAACCTTCATATCTGAAGCAGAAGGTTGATCTGGATAAACATCTATGAGCTTTACTACAAAATCAGCATCAGTTGTTGAAATTGTCACCCACAAATCAGCCACTACCGGACCGCCCAGAGTCAGATCCTCAGTCAGTACCGGTGTCTGATAGACCAGCACATCAGGTCTGCGGGATGCAAATTTCTGGTCCTCAACCATGTACTCACGATAATGTCTACTGGGTGTGGACCGCAACATATAAACATCAGATATATACGGCACAGGTTTAGCAGGATCACTGACATACTCCTCAAAACCCTTACCTGTAGATGAAGTTGACAATAACCCTCGTGGACCAAGAAAATAAGGAGTCATGCGCATTCCGGGCATAGGCCATTGTGTCAACTGCTTCCATTCATTGGCTCCCGTAAAAAAAACGTTGGCTTCCTTAATAGCATCTATACTTCCCTTATTCCGAAGGTGATAATCAAAGAAGGGTAATTCTATGTTCTTCCCATACCAGTCACTGGTATTCGAACCCCAATAAACATTGCCTAACTTAGTACCATCCATAGCACCCCATTGACCGTGGTACCAGGGCCCCATGACAATCCTGTTATCGTTTTTTGCTTTTCCTTCAATTGCCTTGTATAAATTCCAGGCACCATAACAATCCTCTGCGTCATAGAGTCCGCCAACCACCAAAGTAGCGATGGAAGAGTTGATTTTATCCACGTCTCTGCGGGCATCGCGTACCTGCCAAAAAGCATCATAATTGGGATGTGACATGAGGTCTTTCCAAAAAAGAATGCTGTCACCCATTAACTTAGTAAAATTGGTCAAGGCACCAGTCCGCAAATAAAAATCGAAATAGTCTTTTGTAGGAAATTCAAAACCCTTGGGTCCAATAGAAGTAGGTTTAGGTCTTGGTTTTCCAAAGCCCGAATAAAAAGCAAAACCATCTGCCAGCATGAAAGCTCCGTTGTGGTGAAAATCATCGCCTAAAAACCATTCCGTTACAGGTGCCTGCGGACTAACTGCTTTAAGAGCAGGATGATTGCTCAATGCTGCCATGGTTGCATAAAATCCGGGATAAGAAGTTCCAAATACGCCCACTTTTCCATTGTTCCCCGAAATATTTTTAACTATCCAGTCAATCGCATCATAGGTATCAGTAGATTCATCCGTTTGTCCGGCTGTTTTGTTGGGAATGAAAGGACGGATATCTTCGAACACTCCCTCACTCATCCAACGCCCACGAACATCTTGGATCACGTAAATGTACTTTTCCTTAAAAAAATAATTCCGCGGACCCCGCCAAAAACCGGCATTAAAAATACCTTCTCCATAAGGAGCACATGAATACGGCGTTCTCGTCAATAAAATTGGATGCTGTTCAGACAGGTCATTGGGAGCATAAATAGTAGTGAACAAACGAATACCGTCCCGCATAGGTATCATCACTTCAGTCTTGGTATAGTTGTTCACAATCCAGGCAGAATCTACCCCCTGAGCGAGAACCGCCATCGGTAGCAACAAAATTGCCAGCAAAAAATTTTTACCCGTCATACTTGTAAAGTTTAAAATTGAGGTCCCTTTTTCAGTTCTTCTAAAATAGTTGATTTTCAACTTAAAATACCTCTTCCTTACAAGAACTGGCTTCTTCCACAGTCAGGCAACATAAGCTGAAGGTAAAAAACACTGCAAATATATATTTTTAATATAACGTAAAGGGCAAAGATGCTTCCCCAAAGCGGCCATTTCCCCGAATAATCGTACCTTTGCACGCTCAAAATTAAGTACAATTTCATCCCCATGGCTACTATTACGCGTGAAAACATCAGTTTGCTCAACGACAAACTCACCATCACCCTCTCCAAGGCAGACTACCTCGATGACTTCGAAAAAAGTCTGAAAAAATATGCCAAAAGCGCCAACATACCCGGATTTCGCAAAGGAATGGTGCCCGCAGGACTCGTTAAGAAAATGTATGGCCAGGGTGTATTTGGAGAACAAGTGCTGAGAAAAGTAGAAGAGGAACTGAATAAATACATGCAACAGGAACAACTGGATATTTTTGCCCAGCCGCTCCCACTTGGTCAGCAAAATCCCCAACTCGACATGAACCAGCCGGGTGATTATCAATTTGAATTTGAAATTGGTCTGAAACCCACCTTAGATCTGAAACCAGAACAATTGAAGGTTACCCGCTATGTTGTGAATGTAACCGATGAAATGATCCAACAGGAAGTGGAAAGATGGCAAAAAAGAAACGGAGAAAGAACCGAACCGGATACCGTCGGACACCTGGACAATGTATTACAGGTAGACTTCACTGAAATTGACGCAGCCGGTCAACCGGTTGAAAACGGAGTACAAAAAGATACCACTCTGCTGGTGAGTGATTTCAATAGTGCCACCCAGTCACAATTAATGGGAAAGAAAAAAGATGAAACCATTGATATCACCCTTGCAAGCGCTTTTGATGAAGCTGCTTGTAAGGCCGTCTTATCTGAATTGGGTATGCAGGAAGATCAAAAAGAAGTTTCCCTACGCATCACCATCAAAAAAATAACTCAAATCATTCCGGCAGAGCTGAATGAAGAACTCTTCAAGCAAGTATTCCCTGACCAAGAAATCACTACAGAAGAAGCCTTCCGCAACGCGGTGAAAGATCCCATTGCAACTCATTTCGCCAACCAGGCTCGTAACCAGGTTTATGACCAGATTTATCGTGCACTGGTTGATCACACCCCCCTCTCCTTCCCTGAAAACTTTCTGAAACGCTGGTTGCAGCAAGGCGGTGAACAACCCAAAACAGCCGAGCAAGCAGAAAAAGAATACCCCGGTTTCGAAAAACAACTGAAATGGACACTCATCAGTAACCAATTGATTCAAGACAACAAAATTGAAGTGGGTCCGGAAGACATCAAGGACTTCGCTAAAATGCAATTATACAGTTACATGGGCGGCCAGATCAATATGATGGGAGAAAATTCTCAATGGATTGAGGACTATGCCAACCGCATGCTGCAGGATAAAAAATTTGTTGAAGATAGCTATCACCGCATCAGTACTGATAAGATGTTCCAACACCTGGAAACATTGGTGAATGCCGTTGAGGAATCCATTAGCAGGGAGGACTTTGCGGAAAAGCAGCATCACCACCACCACTGATTCCATCATTCCACATAATGGCTTGCTAACTAGCCGGCTGACAAATCTTTTAAAGACGGCCCCCACTGACTGACGTGTTGTCGGGAAATGGATGTAGCATAGTTTTTGACCCGCCATCGGACGAAAACACTTACCTTCAAATTATAAATTTCTATCTATGCATTTGGGAAATGAGTTTGAAAAATTTGCAATAAAACACAGAGGCATCAGTAGCTCAACCTTACACAATTACCGGCAACAAGGTATTACCAACCTAACACCCTACATTATTGAAGAACGCCCCTTGAATGTAGCAAGTATGGATGTTTTCAGCCGATTGATGATGGATCGCATTATATTTTTGGGTGAAGGCATTAATGACTATGTAGCCAATATTGTAACAGCTCAGTTGCTTTTTCTTGAAAGTACCGACCGTACCCGCGATATTCAAATGTACATCAATAGTCCGGGTGGAAGTGTTTATGCCGGACTGGGCATCTACGATACCATGCAATTCATTAGTCCAGATGTTGCCACTATTTGCACAGGCATGGCTGCCAGTATGGGGCAGGTTTTATTGTGTGCAGGGGTGCCGGGAAAAAGAACGGCGCTGAAACATGCCAGAGTAATGATCCACCAACCGAGTGGTGCTATTGGCGGACAAGCCACAGACATTGAGATCACTGCCCGTGAAATCAAAAAGGTAAAAGACGAATTGTACAGTATAACCGCACACCACACAGGAAAACCAATGGAAACCATCGCCAAAGACAGTGACCGTGATTTTTGGATGACAGCTCAGGAAGCCAAAGATTACGGACTCATAGATGAAGTGCTGCTGACAAACCCCAGAAAAGAAAAAAAATAAACAACCAATCGAGCAAACGCAAAATCAAGGAATATGAATTGGAGTAACATAGATACAAAGTGGATGGAAGATGACGAAAATGATAACAAGGAAGAGAAAACAGAACAACTGGGGGCTATGATGATGAAGAAAATGGATAAGCTTTTCTTCGAAAAAAGAACAGTTTATCTATGGGGGGTTGTTAATGATAAATCTGCCCGTGAAATCGTTACCAAACTAATGCTGTTGGAAACTGATCGGCCAGGAGAAGAAATCAAGTTCTATATCAATAGTCCGGGCGGTGTTGTAACCAGCGGCATGGTAATTCATGATACTATGCAACTGATTAAGAGTCCGGTGACCACCATTTGCATGGGTCTGGCCGCCAGCATGGGATCTATCTTGCTCAGTGCAGGTACCAAGGGGAAAAGAGCCATCTATCCGCACGGAGAAGTAATGATTCACCAACCCAGCCTGGGCGGCTACTACCAGGCCAGTAGCGCCGACATTGAGATTCAGGCCAACCAAATTCGAAAAACCAAGGAAATCGGTGCCCGAATTCTGGCAGATAACTGTGGTAAAACAGTCGATCAAATCATGAAAGATTTTGATCGCGATTACTGGATGAATGCCAAAGAAGCGGTGAATTATGGCATTGTTGACTCGATTTTAGCCAAAATATAAGCTTTATTTAGTATATTTTCGGTTAATACTCTATCACTTATCCAATAGAAAGGCTGGTTTTTTCGTTATTTTACATCCCGGCAATACGGATTCAACCCCAATTCCCTCCATTATGGCAAAATCACAGGCAAATCTTAACTGTTCCTTCTGTGGCCGCAGCCGCGACGAAGTGAAAATCCTGATTGCCGGACAAGATGGTCATATTTGTGAAAATTGCGTGGAACATGCCCGTGAAATCATTGACCAGGAGTTAACCACCAAACAGGAGACCCCTACACCGCAGGGAACGGCTTTTAAATTGAAAGTAAGAAAGCCCAAAGAAATCAAGGAATTCCTGGATGAATATGTAATTGGCCAGGATGAAGCCAAAAAAGTTCTTTCGGTAGCTGTCTATAATCATTATAAAAGGGTTAATTCAAAAGTCGCAGCTACGGATGAGGTTGAAATCGAAAAGAGCAACATCATTATGGTAGGTGAAACCGGAACCGGTAAAACCTTGTTGGCAAAAACGATTGCCCGCCTGCTGAATGTGCCTTTCGCTATTGTTGATGCTACCGTTTTTACTGAGGCAGGATATGTTGGGGAAGATGTGGAAAGCATGCTGACACGTTTGCTGCAAAATTGTAATTACGATGTAACAGCAGCGGAAAAAGGTATTGTTTATGTAGATGAGCTCGATAAAATTGCCCGAAAGGGAGACAATCCCTCCATCACGCGTGATGTAAGCGGTGAAGGGGTTCAGCAAGGACTTTTAAAAATGCTGGAAGGAACAGAAGTGCTCGTTCCTCCGCAAGGTGGCCGCAAACACCCCGAGCAAAAAATGGTGAAAGTTGACACCAAAAATATTCTTTTTATCTGTGGTGGCGCTTTCGATGGCATTGATAAAGTCATCGCCCGCCGTGTCAATACCAATGCGATCGGTTTCAGTGTCAACAAAGATGAACAGG
>JBJTTC010000122.1:0-2582 GCA_046079965.1 Sediminibacterium sp.
GCCCCAGTGAGCAGGTTATACAGCCTCCAAAGGTTAATGTTACCAAAAGCATCACGGGAAAAGCTGCTGTCTTTATAGAAATCCCTTACAACCGTATTAATCTGCTGGTCACCAAATAGCAGAGACGGAATATCCTTCTTATACTCTGCTGGCATGTGGTGGAACATTCTGCATCTTCCTATCAGGTGTGCAAACTGCTGCTCGGTGATGTAATTGTCAGCAAACTGCTTCATGTGGGTAAGATGCTGTTCCTGATTATACCCGGCTATTAACATCTGTATGGATGCTTTCAGCTGGTCTAGGGATTTCACCCTAAGCTCACCAAGGAAGCCATCTGTCCATACACAGAGGTTGGTGCATACCCTGTTTTTGAAGCCAATGAACACTTTGAAATGCTGGTCACTCTTTGACCTACTGTACAGGTTGTCCAAATTGTAGGATTTTACTCCACCAATTGTGAGGGATAAATGATTGCCGTCAACATCCTCTTTTATAGAGGGTATTTCAATAACGAACATCATACGCTCGTAATAGATGGTTTTTTCTCTCTCTAGGAGCATCTGAGCTGGCTTGTCCTTGGCTTCTGGTATTCTTCCCTTAATGGGGTGGGATAGCCTAACAGAGGGCTTTAAAATGTGTTCTCCATGGAATACATCTGAAACTATTTCAGAAGTGGCATCTACAAATTCCGCATGACTGATGAGAGGCTCATTGTCCTTAACGAATACGGGTATGATGTGGTTGTTCCTCACCTCATAAAAAGGAACCTCCAAAGTGTTGGCTTCAATAAATGCCTTGCCCTCAGATTGCTCCTTCTTAGCTGCATGTAAAACCATAGGAGGATGGGCGAGAGGGTCAAATTGATTAAGGATGTGTTCCATTGGGGTTGATGTTTTTTGTAATGATAGAATTGGGTGATTCCTGTTGTAAAATGAGCTTACGCTTCTGCTGCTCAAATTCAGATTTGCGCGCCTCTCTATACTGAGGATATTGTTTATACAAATCCAGTAATTCCTGAATGCTACGGCAATCATTGATTCTTTCAGAAATGTCAAAAGATTCCTCCAGATCAACACTTTCACACCAGGATTTAATGGCAACACCTGTCTGTGTTCCCAACTTACTTTCTGGCTTACCATAAAACAATCCTGTTCTGTCCTTACTCGCTGTAGCATTGTTTCGCATATCGAGGTCAAATACAAGGGTGAACTCATATTCCAGTCCATCCCTTTGCACAGATTTAAGCCCCACCTTTTCAGGAACCATTTTACCATTCCTGTCATTGAGCACATAGTCTTGCTTGGTACGCATAGTGGCAATGATGTGAGCAGGGGATTGCAGGATTTTTTGGACAAAGGCATTGTGCCTGGGAGTAATCTTTCCCCAATTGGTGAAGCTGTTTCCCTGTAAGCTCGAATGAAAGTCAATTAGGTTCTCCCATTCGTGTGTTACAGAGTCGATAATAATAACCTCCATACCCGCCTTTTCACATATTTCTATGGCTTGGATGTAACGCTCGGGGGTAAATGGGGCAGGGAGAGCTAAAACCTGATAATCCCCTAGATTGGAATAAAGATTGGCGCTGCCGTTTTCAGTGTCAATAACGGCAATTTTAGACCAGTTAGGGCACAATCCATTGGCTATTAATAATGAGGAATACGACTTCCCAGAGCCACTTGGTCCCTGGAGTGCCATTTTAATTTTTGCCCTTTTACGGGCTGCTGTTTGAAGTTGCATATATGCATGGTTTGGGATTAAAAAAATAAGGGAGCCAGTATTGCTACCAGCTCCCCGTTACCAATCATCCTCCACAAGTAGAAAATTAAAAGAAGCTAACAAACGGATTCAGGAGGATTGATATCACTTGTGAGGATGGGCTGATCCTTGGTGCTTTTTTATTTTCACTTATCAGGAGGAATGACTGGTAATTAGGCTCTCAAAATGAAGGAGTTCATTTTAGTGTGTCCAATCACCTCAGCATTCTCCTTTGGCTGATAAGCCCAAGAATGCTGCAGACGAATTACCTCACCAGTTTGAGGATTGGTGAAATCATACGGGTCACAAATCACCCTAACAATTTCCCCTTCAATTTGCTGTCCAATCATGAGCTTCGCCGTTTCCATATTTCCAGTGAAAGGAATGTTACACTTCCTGACAGTGGCATAAAAACGTTGCGTTGTTTGTGACTGGATGAGTTGAACACCACCAGAGATTTCTAATACGGTGAATGTTGTTCCATCTTTCTTTTGCCGTTCGTGGCAGTTTGTTACTGTTACCATTTTTTTTGGTTTTAGATTGGTGAATAAAAATGAGCTTCGCCACATTCGTGCCTAGGAGGATGTGTCGGGGGCTCGAAACTTTGGTGGGGTTTATAGAGGGAGTAACCCACTCTCTTATGCACATAAAAAGATTGAAGGAGATTGATTAGCACTAATAACAGAATTTGTTATTGGCAAATGGGAAGGGGGGGTGCTAAAAAAAGAGGAAAAACAAGGGGGGAGTATCGAGTAGTCAGCACCCTAGAGTAAAAAATTTGGGAATAGGTGATAACGATGGATGGTTAATGCTATATTACTATAGTG
>JBJTTC010000123.1:0-3764 GCA_046079965.1 Sediminibacterium sp.
TGCATTTCACGCAGACTGCTGCGTTTGAGTGGCCCAACTTCGGGGTTGTTGCGCACAGGCCATGCCTGCAAGTGAAAAGCTACATACTTACTGAGTGATTCGATGGATGTTAGCATGCCACCCATAGCACCCCATACGCCATCGCTGAGTAAGGCCTCTTCTTTCCAATCATTGTTCACCCAGCGATAACCATGTGCTAACAAAGGCGCTGCCACTTTTTTATATTCCCAGCTACTCTGTGCCATACCTAATGGTTGCCAGATATTTTTCTCTATGAAGGAGCTGTAGGGTTGTCCGCTTACTTTTTGAATGATGTATCCCAATAAGGCGAATCCCAGGTTGCTGTATTCATAAGTGATACCGGGAACATTGGAGAAACTGATTTTTTGTCGCAACAACTCCAATAACTGCTGATCGGTATCAGCCAGTTGCCGGTCGCCCCAGGGATTGTCTTCGGGAAAGCCGGCGGAATGCGTCATCAGGTGCCGGATGGTGATCTCAGGTGCATCGGCAGTGAGTTGTTGTCCCTTTAGTTCAGGAACATATTTGCTGACAGGATCATCCAGTTGTAATTTTCCCTGATCTCTCAATTGCAATATGGCCATAGCAGTGAAACTCTTGCTCATAGAGGCGATGCGGAAAACAGAGCGGGTGGTGGCAGGAACTTTTTTATTGATATCCGCCCAGCCGCCACTGCCGGAGAAGATCAGTTTACCATCTGCGACTACGCCGAAAGCATAGCCCGGAAAATGATTTTTTTCAGCATACTCCCGGTACATTTTTTCTATCAGTGGAAAATAGTTGGTCAGTTTTTTCACGCGCTCCTTATCCGCGAAATAGGGCATTGCATAATTGCCGGACTGAGCAGAAAGCTTGTCGGCTGCAGTTGAAATCAAAGCGAAGCTGAAAAGCAGGGGGAGGAATGTTTTCCTAGGAAATAGTGCCATATAAAAATGAGTTACTTAAAGCTACTCGTTTTTTTGTTGGCGGAAAAAAAGGGATTGAGGTTACCCTTTATTAGAGTTGTTTTTAGGCGTTGCTTTTTTTGGAATTACTTTTTGGTACTTCCTCTTTTTACAGTAGCTTCTTGAACGGTAGCTTTTTTAGTAGCAATTCTTCGGGGTGTAGTTTTTGGGGAAGCGGTTTTTTTAGCTGCAGCTTTTTGGGCAACAGTCTGATAAAACTTACAGGTATCCTGTAATCCACATGCAGCGCAATTCGGATTGCGAGCCATGCACAAATAGCGGCCGTGCAGGATGAGCCAATGATGGGCTTTGTGTACAAGGTGACGGGGAATGTGTCGAATCAATTGTTTTTCTACCGCCAGGGGGGTTGTAGCTTTTGAATTTACCAGGCCGATGCGCTTGCTAACACGGAACACGTGGGTATCGACTGCCATATTGGGTTGCTGATCGATGACGCTGGTAATGACGTTGGCGGTCTTTCTACCAACGCCGGGAAGTTGCACCAATTCTTCTACCGTCAGTGGCACTTCGCCATTGAATTTTTCCATGAGCAACTGCGCCATACCAATCAGGTGTTTGCTTTTGTTGTTGGGGTAGGAAATGCTTTTGATCAGGGCAAATACATCATCGAATGTGCCGGCAGCTAATTTTTCCGGGGTGGGATATTTTTTAAAAATTGCCGGTGTCACCATGTTCACCCGCTTGTCGGTACATTGAGCGGAAAGTATAACGGCGACGAGCAATTCATAAGGATTGCCATAAGATAATTCGGTCTCAGCGATGGGGAATTGTTCATCAAGCCACGAGAGGACTTTTACATATCTGTCTGCAAGTTTCATGCGTCAAAAATAGCCGATTCAAAGGACGAATGAATCGAAGCGTTTTACTTGCCGGTTTTACGTGAAGTAGATTTAATACCTGCTTTTTGTAACAATTTTTGGATGGTAGCCGGTGGAGGTGAAGGCAGTTTCTTTAAGTTTAACTGATCAATGGTTTCCTTGAGTTGATTCAAACGCTGGAGAAGATCGCCTTTCTTTTTACTTAGCTCCTTGTCTATCAAAGCCTTCAGTACCGGCGGGGCCTCCTTGTAGATATACAGAATCAAATCTTCATCTGTAATTTCCTTCATATTTCTTCCGGTAGTAATTATTACCACTGGGTTAAAACGGAAAATAGAGGGTTGATATTGCAGAAATCAGATATAAAAGCGCATGAATCCCTCGAACGAATTTAGAGGCTATTTATTATTCACCGATGCTGAATCATCTAAAATAAATAGGTCCTCCCCATCTCTTTTCATGAGATAACGTTCCCTGGCATATTTCTCAATAGCGGCGGGATTACTTTGTAAATCGGAAAGAGCACGACCCGATTGCTCAATTTCTTTTTGATAAAAAGCTTTCTTAGCCTCGAGCTCCTTCAATTCTTTTCTTCGTTGAAATTGCTGAAAGATATCGCGTTGATCGAAAAACAGCAGCCATACCAGAAAGAAGATTCCGGCAAGCAAATATTTATTGGTCAACAAGCGAGTATAGCGTTGCATATTACAGTAATGACATAAAATTAGCACAAATGCGATTTGATGACAACGCGAAAAAATACACAGCTGTTAAAAACCCCCGATAAGTCTTGCTTTTGTGAGCAGGGATGCCTATTTGCCGAAACGAATCTTCCCCTTGGGATAGATACCTGTATCACCCAACTGCTCTTCAATGCGAATGAGCTGGTTGTATTTGGCAACACGATCTGTGCGGGAAGCAGAGCCGGTTTTAATTTGACCACAATTCAGTGCCACAGCGAGGTCAGCGATGGTGGTATCTTCCGTTTCACCGCTGCGGTGACTCATAATAGTTGTATAACCATTGTGCTGTGCCATAGTCACTGCATTGATGGTTTCGGTGAGTGTTCCGATCTGGTTCACTTTTACCAGCAACCCATTGGCTATGCCTTTATCAATACCTGTCTTCAGGCGGTCCACATTCGTCACAAAAAGGTCATCACCCACCAGCTGGCATTTGCTGCCAACGGCCTGTGTGAGGGCTTTCCAGCCATTCCAGTCATCTTCTGCCATGCCATCTTCGATGGAAATAATAGGATATTGCTTCACCCATTTTTCCCAGTACTTCACCAGTTCATCGCTGCTGAGGATCTTTCCATTGATCTTGTGGAATACATATTTTTTCTTCTTGGCATCCCAAAGTTCGCTGTTGGCAGCATCCATGGCGATGGCGATTTGTGAACCGGTTTTGTAGCCCGCTGCACTGATGGCTTCCAGTACGGTTTCGATGGCCTCCTCATTGCTTTGGATGTTGGGAGCAAAGCCACCTTCATCACCTACATTGGTAGAAAATCCTTTTTTCTTCAGTACACTTTTCAGTACATGAAATATTTCAACTCCCCAACGAAGTCCTTCACTGAAAGAATTAGCGCCTACGGGCATGATCATGAATTCCTGGAAATCGATTTTGTTGTCTGCATGCGCACCGCCATTCAGGATATTCATCATGGGGATGGGCAGGGTACGGGCATTGGTACCACCGATGTATCTGTACAGAGGAAGATCAGCTTCTTCAGCAGCAGCGTGGGCAACTGCCAGACTAACCGCTAATATAGCATTGGCACCTAGTTTTGATTTGTTGGGCGTACCATCGAGTGCTAACATTTCTCCATCGATGGCGGCCTGTTGGGTCACATCGTATCCATTCAGGACAGGAGCAATTTTTTCATTCACATTCTTCACGGCATTCAAAACTCCTTTGCCGGCGTATTTCTTTTTATCGTTATCGCGCATTTCAACGG
>JBJTTC010000124.1:0-9871 GCA_046079965.1 Sediminibacterium sp.
TTTGTAATCTTGCCATGAAATATCGTTCGCTGCTCCTGTTTTTCCTTTTCCTCTCCATGGGAGCATTGGCACAAGATTTCTCCAATAAAGGGAAAGATTTCTGGCTTGGATATGGATTCCACGTGCAAATGGGAGCAGGCGCCAATCTCCCATCTAATTCGCAGGACATGGTCCTGTATTTCACTTCCGATAAAAACGCCACAGTAACCGTTGAAATTCCTGGAGTTGGATTTACACAAACCTACCAAGTACTAGCTAATCAGGTAACCGCTACAACTCCTTTACCAAAGACAGGAGCACAGGATAGCCGAATTGCCGATACCGGTTTCTACAACAGAGGAATTCATGTTTACAGCAATGTTGACATTGTAGCTTATGCCCACATCTATAATGGAAGTATTTCCGGAGCCTGTTTACTTTACCCCACGAATACTCTGGGTAATAATTACTACTCAATTGTCTATAACCAATCTGCCAACCAAAGCTTCTCTAATTCATTCGCCTTTGTTGTGGCAGTGGAAGACGGAACAACCACTGTTGAAATCACACCGGCAGATGCCACCCGCAATCGACCTAGTAACGCCCCTTTCCAGGTAACACTTACTAAAGGACAAGTCTACAGTCTCATGGGAACAACCACAGGCAATCGGGGTTCGGATCTGACAGGTACTCGCATCAGAACAATCAGCAGCAGTGGTGCCTGTAAAAAAATCGCCGTTTTCTGTGGCTCCGGCAAAATGAGCATCGGCGCCCCTAATACTAACCCCACTCTAAACAACAACCAAACAGGCAGCGCAGACAATATCATTGCCCAATGCACACCATCCAACGCATGGGGCAGAAAATACCTTACCACCCCCACCGGAACCTTGGTGAGCGGTCAGATCAATCTTAACACCAATTACTACCGAATCTGCGTCAGCGATCCAAATACGCAAGTGAAGCTCAATGGCTCTGTCATACCTAGTAATCTTCTTCATAGAAATTTTTTCTATGAAGTAAAAAATACAACTCCACTGACCATTCCGGGCAATGGGATTGGTGTTGCCAACTCTGGTACAACCAATTTTAATGTGATAGAATCCGACAAACCAATAACAGTTGCGCAATACTGCACAACACAAGGGCAGGATGGCAACCCGAACCCCGGGGATCCTGAAATGATATATCTGAGTCCGGTTGAACAAACCATCAATAAAATTACACTCAACTCTACCCCATTTAATGCCATTACCCAGCACGCTATCAATGTAATCATTAAAAAAACTGGTGTGCCTTCTTTCAGATTAGATGGAACTGCAAGAACAACAAGCTTTGTCGACCACCCAAAAGACCCCGAATACGCTTACGCCATTTTTTCTGTTAGCAGCGGCTCGCATACAGTTTATTCCGACAGCGGCTTTAATGCTATCGCGTATGGATTTGGCAATGCTGAAAGCTATGGCTACAATGCCGGAACCAATATCATAGATCTTAATCCACCTGTTAAAGTACAAAATGAATTTGGAGACGCCTCTCTCAACTTTTCTGCCACCTGCGTGAACTCACCTTTCAGGATTAATTTATCACTTACTTATGAACCATCTCAAATTGTAATTGATTTATTGGGAACAAGCAATTTGACTGCAGGCAACAATAAAATAACCCTCAACCCTACAAAAGCAGACTCAACCTATAGCAGCAACGGAAAAAATTTTTACTATTACAAAGGACCAGAAATTTATCGTTTCAATGCGCCAGGTACATATGCAGTAAAAGTAACAACCACTACCAACCTACCTCAATCTGATGGGTGTAGCAGTACCAATGAACAGGAGATTACTGATAATATCTTAGTCAACGAGGCTCCCGTTGCTGCTCTGACCCTGAATTACAATGGATGTAGAACAGAGGCAGTCAATTTTACAGACCAATCCGACGGGAAGGGGAGAGCCATCGTTCGTTGGTTGTGGAACTTCAGTGATGGTAGCACTTCTACATTGCAAAATCCTGCGAAAATTTTTGGTTCCTCCGGAAACTTCAGTGCCAAACTCACTGCAATAACAGATTTCGGTTGCATCGGTGAAATCACCAAAGACATTTCTCTGTCTGATAAGGCAACACCTGCATTCAGCATACCGGATACAACCTGCGCCGGAAACAATTTGATCTTTAAAAACCAAAGTACTGCACCTACCGGTACTACCATGTCTAAATGGACATGGGTAATTGACACATTTGCCACAAAAATCAATTCCACCAATGAAGATATTGGGCAGCAATTCATTCAAACCGGCAAATATCAAATCAAACTTATGGTAGAATCTTCTACCGGTTGTAAAAGTGATACTTTGACAAAACAATTTTTTGTACGCCCCTATCCAAAAGTTGGTTTGGTTCTTCCTGATTTCTGCTTAGCTGAGGGTTCAGCCCGATTCATTGATACCAGTAAAATTGAAGACGGCTCTGAAGCTGATTTTAAATACGAGTGGCAATTCAATCTAACCAATACTTCACCCGCACCTAATTTGTCTGTATCCAACAACAAAAGTCCAGATGTCATTTATTACAATGTCGGTATTTATAAAACCCAACTGAAACTTATATCCAAGTATGGTTGTATCGATTCTGCTTCCGGAGACTTCACAGTAAATGGCTCACGCCCCAAAGCAGACTTTTTGGTTCTTCGTCCGGATAGCACCTGCAGCAATCTCCAGGCTAAAATCTTACATACTTCTTCTGTCGATTTTGGTAATGTAACCAAGACAGAGTTGATCTGGGACCTGGTAGATTCCTCGGCGTCACGTCTATTGGATGAAACGCCCACCACAAATAAAATTTACCTTAAAAAATACGCCAACTTCCAACAACCGAGTTTCCGAAATTTTCAGGTAAGACTGGTAGCTTACTCCGGTAATGCATCGGTTTGTCGAGACAGTGTTGTAAGGGTAGTAAAAGTAAATCAATCTCCTAAAGTCGCATTTTCACGTATGCCGGGTATTTGTCTGGATGCAACACCCAGACAAATTTCGCAGGCATCGGAACTTGGAAATGTACCGGGTACATTCGTTTTCTCAGGAAAAGGGGCAAGTGCAGGTGGAGTTTTCAATCCCTCCCTCTCTGATACCGGTACCTTTTCCATTCAATACTTGTACCGCACAGCATTGGGATGTGAAGACTCGGCCAGTATGCCCATTACCGTTTGGCCATCCCCAAAAGCCAAGTTTGGCGTTACCGCTCCGTTTTGTGAAAAAAATAATATCATTTTTAAAGATTCCTCCAAGGCCAACTATAGTAAAATAGTTCAGTGGAATTGGAATTTTAGGGATGGTGATCTTCGCCAACGTACCGACAGCCTTCCTTTTAATAAACGTTATGATACTGCTGGTCTGTACCCGGTTCTTTTGCGGGTAACAACAGATAGTGGATGTGTAAGCCCCAATGACACTCTGTCTATTCGGGTTACACATCTACCCCTTGTAAACTTCACTTTGCCCAATGGTATCTGTCTGCCCGATGGTAGAGGAACTTTTATCAGTAGCTCAACCATTCCGGATGGATCAGAGGCCTTGTTCAGCTATCGCTGGAATTTTGGTGATCCAAGTGACCCCACTCCCGGTTTATTGGCACAAATGATACATCGCTATACATCACTTGGGAACAAACTTGTACAACTGAAAATTACCACCAAAGATGGTTGCATTGATTCTTTAACTAAATCTTTGAACAACATTTATCCTCCTCCATCAGCCAGGTTCTCACTTTCATCACCTGAAGTATGCCGAGAAGGGTCTATCCAATTCACCGATCAAAGTAGCAGCAACTCCGGAGCCGTTGTAAAATGGCACTGGTATTTGGGAAGCAATGACAGCTCCTTCATAAAAAATCCGGCAAAACAATTCAATGACTCAGGAAATTTTACTATTCGTTTGTTTGTATTCGATGATAAAGGTTGTGTAAGTGATACCAGTTCTCAACAACTGGTTGTACACCCTTATCCTGTATTACAAATGACCAATAACCTGCGGGTATTAGAAGGAGGCACCATCAAAATCAAGCCTTATTATTTTGGTTCTCAGCTTCAATTTAGCTGGACACCAGCCTTGTATCTGGATAGTGCCGATATTGGTCAACCCAGCTCCACTCCGCCGGACGACATAACTTACAGGTTAACACTTACCGGAATTGGAGGATGTACTGTGAGTGATACCGTATTCATCAAAGTATTAAAGTCTCCCTTGGTTCCCAACGCATTTTCTCCAAATGGAGATGGCATCAATGATACATGGCGAATTCAATACCTGGAAAGCTATCCGGGCGCAACAATTGAAGTTTTCAATCGATATGGACAAAAAGTCTTTGAGTCTACGGGTTACACTACTGAGTGGGATGGCTATTTCAATGGAAGTCTATTACCCATCGGGACTTATTACTACATCATCAATCCGAGAAATGGCAGAAAGACCATCACCGGGGCAGTAACAATTATCCGTTGATGGAATCAATTATTTTACTAGCCCTTCGGGAATTTGCTTCTTTAGAAGGTGTTGATAGATGAACCTGGTTTTGAGGTTATTAAAATGTACTCCTTTTTCTCCTCCCCATCCGTGACGTCCCCCCGGATACAACATGAACTCAAATTGCTTGCCCTTGTCTTGTAATGCGCTGATGAGTTGCAAACTGTTTTGCATGTGCACATTATCATCCATGGTGCCATGCACAATTTGTAACACACCTTTATATTTATCTACATGTGATAATACGTTGGATGATTTGTACCCCTCCGGATTTTCCTGAGGCGTATCCATGAATTTTTCTGTATAGTGAGAATCATACAATTTCCAATCCACCACAGATCCCCCAGCCATAGCATGAGTAAATACATCAGCACCATAAGTAAGTGCATAACAACTCATGTAACCCCCGTAGCTGAATCCGGTGATACAAATGCGAGTTGAATCCGCTTGTCCGTTCTCTATGAACCAGCGAGCCATTTGCATATAATCTTGCATTTCCCAATATCCCAGATTTCGGTGCATATAATTAACCCCTGCTTTACCAAAATGGCCACTAGCCCGGTGGTCAAAAGCAACCTGTATCAATCCTTCCTCTGAATATAATTGTCTATTGGCAGACCAGTTCCAGCTATCCGTTACGGTTCCTGCATTGGGTCCGCCATAGATACTTACCAGCATCGGATATTTTTTTCCCGGTACCCGATTCAATGGCCAGGTAACAAGTGCAGGCAAATCGAAGAGTCCGTCAGCACTTTTTATGCGAATCAATTCTGTTTTTGCCAATTGATATTTATTCATGGCTGATCCATGGCTATCGCCTAATTCAAGAACTACTTTACCCTGGTTATTCAAGAGGGTCATACGAGAAGGAGTATTGGCATTGCTGTAGGAAGTGATAAAGTAGAAACCTGCAGGTGACATGCGAATTGAATTGTGGTTATAATCGCCAAATGTCAATCTGGTTAACTGCTTGCCATTCAATTTCACTTTATATAAATCTGTGCGGGCAGAATTTTCCAACCCTTTGGCCATAAAATAAACCCATCCGCCGGTTTCATCTATCAGTTGAATATTCAGTACAGTATAATTACCGGAGGTTATCGGGCAAATCAATGTTCCATCATTTTTATGTAAATAAAGATGGTTCCATCCTGTCTTATCACTGGCCAGGATGAAGGCATCTTGCTTTTCGAGAAATTCAAATCTTCCTCCCGCACCATCTTCCAGGTCCACCCATGTTTTTTGAGTTTCTTCATACATGATTTTCTTGGAGCCGCTAGCGGGATTGACATCATATACTTTCAAGGAATCTTGTCCGCGATTGATCCATTGCACTAATAAACTGCTTCCATCTTTGCGCCAGATGGGCCAGCCGAAGTATTGATCATCTTTAGCATTGAAATCAGCCCAAACAGTGCTACCTCCTGCGGGGGAAACAAATCCAACTTTCACTTCCGGGTTTTTGGCTCCAGCTTTTGGATAGCGGGTTTCTTCCAAAAATCCATTTTGTCCCTCAACGCTATAAATAGGGAACATGGGTACCATGCTTTCATCAAAGTGCATGTAGGCAATGGTCTTGCTATCAGGACTCCACCAATAGGCGCGGAAGCGAGTAGCTCGACCAAAAATTTCTTCCCAATAAACCCAACTGGCAAAGCCATTCAGGCTTGTGAAGGATCCATCAAAAGTGAGGCGGTTCTCTTTGCTACCCGGAATATGGTAGGTATAAAGATCATTTGCTTTGGTATATGCTATGTATTGACTATCGGGAGAGAATCCGGGATTTTTAACTTCTCCTGCGTCAAAAGTTATTTGCTTTTCCTTACCATTCTCTTTGTAATACAATTTTCCTGCCCTTGCTGAAACGCTTTTATTCGGAGGTAAGGTTCCCGCCAATTGTTCTCTGGTTGCTTTGGTATATTTTCCAGCAGGAATATTGAGCACATATGAGGTAATAATAGTATCTGGAGCAAGCGCCATTCGCAACATCACATTCTCATCATCCAGCCATTTGACGAAAACGGGAAGATTGTTTCTAAAATTAGAGGGCAGTTGATTTTTAACCAGTTGATCAGTGGTTAACTTTTGCTTTTGGGAAAAGCCGGCACAAAGGGTGATGCTTGCGATGAATACCAGAAGAATTTTTTTCATAGTAAGATGAATGAATGGTAAATATAAGAAAACTAAAAAATAAGGCGCGGAGGATTATTTCTCGGTTGCTTCCCAAGGCAAGTCGAAATAAAAGTTGGATACAATTTTATTGCAGGAAAGAAGTTCCTTCTCCAATTGCAACTGAATAATCGAAGAGTGGTAGATTAAACTTTGCAAAATATTGCTCTTGTACCTTTTTAATCCAATCAATCTTTTTTGCTTGAGACATCAAAACCAATACACAGCCCCCAAAACCTCCCCCCATCATCCTGGCACCCGCAACTTCTTCGCTCTCACGAGCCAGGTCAACCAGGAAATCAGCTTCAGCGCAACTTACTTCATATTGACTGCTTAGTCCGGCATGGGTCGCAAACATGTTTTTTCCAAAACCCTTGTAATCTCCGGCCCTCAATTGTGCTGCTGACTGCAATACTCTTTCGTTTTCCTGAATAACATATAGGCAACGCAGATAAATTTCCGTGTCTGCTGGAATTATTTCCTGCACCATTTTCACTGTAGCATCTCGAAGAGACTGTACCTCAGGATAAACTTTTTTTATTTGCTCTACCCCTGTCAAACATTCTTCTCTCCTTCGATTGTATGCTGTTGCTGCGAGTGAATGCTTCACACCAGTATCCAACAACACCAGTTCCGTCTCAGGGAAATGAAAAGGAAAATAACTATGGTCGAGAGAACGACAATCGAGCAAGATTACCTCTTTAGCTTTACCCATCATACTGGCAAACTGGTCCATGATGCCGCATTGTAATCCGATGAATTCATGTTCGGTTGCCTGTGCCATCTGAATTAGCCTGAGGGTTGGTATTTGAAACTGGAATGCCCTATTGAGTGCAAACAAGATGCCACATGTCAGTGCTGCTGAAGAAGACAAACCCGCCCCAACAGGTAAATCACTAGCTACTACTGCATTAAATCCGGTAATAGAGTATCCTGACTTTTCTAATTGCTGGATAGCTCCTAACCAATAATTGGGCCATCCCCTATCATCTGAAATCAATCTCTCTTTCCTCCCCTGATAGTATTGATTCAAATCTGAAGCATACCAATGCAGCTCATTGTCTTCCCGTCGATTCAGCGCAATATATATGGCCAGATCAATAGCTGCGGGCAGCACAAAACCAAGGTTGTAGTCGGTATGCTCTCCCAGTAAATTGATGCGGCCCGGACTTCTCACTATAAATTCCGGCTCACCAAATCTTTGTTGAAAAATAGGCAGTAGATCTTTAGAAAAATTAAATTCCCTTATCATTCAATATGGAATTCATCGTGAATTGATGGAATTTCGACCCGATGACAACCCTTATTCATTAATCGGCTTCTGAAAGAAACCTGTTCATCATACTCACCATGAACCAGAAACATTGTTTTTATTGCTGATAAATCCTGGCAGGCGAGAAACTGACACAAATCATCATAATCACCGTGCGCACTCATGCTGCGCATTTGACCAACCTCAGCTTCTACCCGATACATCTCACCAAATATTTTCACTTCTCTGTCTCCATTTGCCAACCGACCCCCCAAAGAACGGGGCTCACAATAACCCACCAAAAGAATCGTATTGTTGCCGTTACTGATGTTGTTCATGATGTGGTGCTTTACACGTCCTGCATCTGCCATTCCGCTGGCAGATATAATAATGCAGGGCTGAGTAAGCTCATTCAAGCGTTTACTATCCTCTGCCTGACTGATAAAATGTAATCCCTTGAAATGAAAGGGATCTTCATCCGTCTCCATTACTTTTCTAATCCGCTTATTGAAATACTGTGGGTATTTTTTAAGCAGTGCAGTTGCCTCCCCGCTGAGGGGACTATCGACATATACCTGCACAGAGGGTAGACTGTTTTCTAATTCCAGTTGATTGAGTGCATACAACAACTCCTGTGTTCTACCTACACTGAATGCGGGTATGATCAGTTTTCCCTTTTTCTTGACACAGGTTCTGAAAATCCATTCATACAGAGAATCAGGCGTACTTTTTACTTGATCATGCAATTGGTTGCCATAAGTGCTTTCCAAAATGATGTGATCTGCCTGGCTAAAGACAGCAGGTGACCGAAGAATCGCATCATTGTACCTTCCCACGTCACCGCTGAAAGTAATGCGTGTAGATTTGCCTTGTTCTGTGATCTTTAGGTGTACGGCAGCACTGCCTATGATATGCCCTGCATCAGTAAACATGAGGGAAACTTCCGGACTAATTACATGCCACTGGTCATACTCCTTTGTTTCAAATAAATCGAGTGCTTGAGCAGCATCGGAAAGATCATACAGAGGTTCAAATGGAGGCAAACCCTGTTTTGCCCTGCGCTTATTGATGAATCGTGTATCATCTCTTTGAATTTCGGCAGAATCTTCCAGCAATATACCTGTCAATTCTTTGGTAGCGGGGGTGCTATAAATGGGTCCCTTATAACCCTTTCGTACCAACCTGGGAATAAGTCCGCAGTGATCAATATGTGCATGTGACAGAACCAGCATGTCAATCTGGGTCGGATCAAATCCAAAAGATTCATTCAAAGGAAGTGTGTCCTTACCCATCCCTTGAAATAGTCCGCAATCAAGCAATATTTTTGTTCCTGAGCGAAGTGTTAGCAGGTGCTTAGAGCCAGTTACGGTGCGTGCAGCACCATGAAAACCAATTTTCATGAAAGAGATTTTTTCGCCTTGAAACTCCAGGTAATCTGAAACTCTGCTACGACCTCATTTTTTTCATTGGTGCCTACCGATTTGGTTACAACCCCTGTACCCTCACCGGTTCGAATAGTTTCTTCTATCGCTGATTCTATTTTCTTCCCGTCCACACAAGTAAATAAAATTAAGCCGGTAGCTTTTTTGATGTATTGAGAATCGACTCTTACCACCAGCATACTGACTGCAGGATCCCGTTTATATATCTGTCCGAAACACATCAGTCCGGTGCTCATCTCTGCTGCCATGGATTGTACAGCAAAATACATGGAACGGAAGGGATTTTGGGTGAACCACCAATGACGAACGGCAATCGTTGTTGACTTCTCGCTGAACTGCCGAATTCTTAGTCCGCAAAGAAAAGCAGTGGGAAGTTTTACCAACAGAAAAAAACGAAATTGTATTGGATGTATGATTTTACTACGAAATTGATGGAAGGAGGCATTCATAATATACATTTACTTTTTTATATAGTGCCATTCAAGATTTAAAGCAATAGAGCAGCCAAGGCA
>JBJTTC010000125.1:0-40045 GCA_046079965.1 Sediminibacterium sp.
TCAATTTGATACAGCCAATGAATATGGGCTGAATTTTAGTTTTGATCATTGTACATTGAACAATTCCTCATTTACCAATACAAAAATAAAGTCAACCCTTTTTCAGCATTCACAACTCAGGGAGGTTGATTTTACCAATTGTGATCTCAGCGAATCAACATTTTTGCAATGTGATTTGCATCATGCCATCTTTGATGCGAGCAATCTGGAGAAAGTTGATTTCAGAACCTCGTTTCATTATTCCATCGATCCGCAGCGCAACAAACTCAAGAAATCAAAGCATGCTTATCCAGCTCTATTGGGCTTGCTCGATCACATTGACCTGATCATTGAATGATCGTAAACTTATTATGGCAGTTCAGTTTATTTGAAAATGTTGATGCAAACTCTTTTCAATTTTTTTGGTCAAAAAATCAACGATTTCCCACAAAATAGGGGAACAAATAGGGGAAAAATGGGGGTCAGAACACCCTGAAAAAACATAACCCACTGAAAATCAGTGGGTTAAATGTTAATGAAGTGTTAAAAATGTTGCCCGACCTGGATTCGAACCAAGACAAACAGAACCAAAATCTGTCGTACTACCCTTATACTATCAGGCAATCCTGGAACGCTGCCCGGGGGCTTTGTTCGGGGTGCAAAAATACAATAGCGAAAGAATTGTTCCAAATCTTATTGAAAGGCAGAACTTTAGTACGCTGTTAGCTGATAATTCAATCGAAAAACTTAATATTAAACTCGCAAACCATCCTTGTATGAAGCACTTTTACCTTATTTCCCTAATGTCACTTTTACTGTCAGCCACTTCCTTCCAACCACCTACCGGAAAAAAAGTTATTTTTTTCGGTGATTCCATCACCGAAGCCGCCGTTAAACCGGGTGGCTATATCCGGTTGATGGACTCAATTATTTCAGCAGCCAATTTATCCTCCCAATATGAATTGATTGGCGCAGGCATTAGTGGTAATAAAGTCTATGATTTATACCTGCGCTTGGAAAAAGATGTAATCTCCAAAAAACCAGACATTGTAGTGATTTATGTGGGCGTCAATGACGTATGGCACAAGGCAACCAGTGGCACAGGAACAGACTATGCTAAATTTGGCAGCTTTTACGAAGCACTCGTCAACAAATTACAAGAGGCAGGTATTCAGGTCATTGTTTGCACGCCTGCGGTCATTGGCGAAAGAACAGATTTCTCCAATCAGCAGGATGGCGATTTAAACCTTTACAGCCGTTGGCTTAGAAACTTTAGTATAACTAAAAAAATTCCACTGGTGGATCTGCGCAACAGTTTTATTCAATATAACCTTGCCAACAATCCGCAAAACAAGGAATCTGGAATTCTAACAACCGACAGGGTACATCTCAATGCCAAAGGGAATCTGCTGGTGGCTTCGGAAATATGGAAAGTCATTCAAAACATTCCTTAAAAAATCAAACCTACAGCCAGCTTAAATGAATAATTAAACAGGATTTTCAAATTTTCAGGACTGTCGTACGATCAAGTCCAGGTGCTTCTTCCCTCTGCGCACCAAAACATATCGCCCGTTCAACAGATCAGCATCACCAATCATGGTTTGTATATCAGTCACCTTTTTTTCATTGATGCTGACTCCTCCACCCTGAATTAATTTTTTCGCCTCTCCCTTGCTGGGCAAAACACCCGCTGCAGCCAATAAACTGACCACATTCACTGGCCATTCCCCTTCATAAGCCAAAGTGGGGAGTCCGCTCTTTTCAAGAAAGTCCGGACTGGTATTTTGAATGAACCCAACAGCATCTCCTCCAAAAAATCCTCGGGTAGTCTCAACAATGCTATCCAACACCTCTTTCCCATGCACAAATGTCGTTACTTCCAGTGCCAGTCTTTGTTGCAGGGACCTTGCTTCGGGTTGTTGGCGATGTGCTTCGATTAGTTGATTAACTTCAGATTCAGGCAAAAGCGTGAAAATTTTAATCCATTTTTCTGCATCCTCATCCGCAGCATTCAGCCAGAACTGGTAAAATTGGTAAGGACTGGTTTTAGCCGGATCGAGCCAAACATTGCCTTTCTCGGTTTTTCCGAATTTGCCTCCATCTGCTTTGGTGATCAAAGGACAGGTTAGTGCATATGCTTCCCCTTCTCCTTTTTTTCTAATGAGTTCTGTACCTGTGACCATGTTTCCCCATTGATCACTTCCTCCCATTTGCAGCCGACAATTGTGGTGAGTACACAACCAATAAAAATCATAGCCCTGTACCAACTGATAGGTGAATTCTGTAAAACTCATTCCCTGATCCGACTCCAACCGCTTCTTTACACTGTCTTTCGCCATCATATAATTAACAGTGATGTGCTTGCCTACATCCCGGATAAAAGTCAGGAATTCCATTCCCCTGAACCAATCATAATTGTTGACCAATAATGCACCGTTAGAGTGATTGGAAGAAAAATCAAGAAAGCGGGCAAGCTGTTTGCGAATGCCCTCCAGATTGTGCTGCAATGTTGCTTCATCAAGTAAATTTCTTTCTTCACTTTTTCCGCTCGGGTCTCCCACCATGCCGGTAGCGCCTCCCACCAGTGCAACAGGACGATGACCTGCCCTCTGCAAATGAACCAACAATAAAATGGGTACCAGGCTGCCAATGTGCAGACTATCGGATGTGGGATCAAAACCGACATATCCTGTAACTATTTCTTTCATCAGTAACTCCTCTGTTCCCGGCATAGCATCCTGCAACATGCCGCGCCAGCGGAGTTCATCGAGGAGATTGATTGTACTGTTCATACAACAAAAGTAAGGAATGAAATCATTGAGGAGCAGTACTAGAACAACTTGCCTAACTTTGCAGACATGAAAACAACCGGCGAAGGCACCCGTATCCTCAATTTTATCATCGACACCTTCATTGTTTTGTTGGTAGCCATGCTACTGATGCGCATCTGGAACTGGTATGTTTTTTACTGGGGGTATATGCCCCTGAATTTTGGATGGTTTTTCTTTGGATTCCTATTTCTCTATTATTTTGTTTGGGAATCGCTCACGGGCCGCACTCCGGGAAAAATGGTCAGCATGACAAGGGTTGTCAATGAACAAGGGCGCAAACCCGGCATAGTAGCTATTTTCATCCGTTCAGCGGTTCGCTTATTCATTCCCGATCTCTTCTTCCTGCCCTTTCTTGGAATGACGCTGCATGATTATCTCAGTAAAACCAGGGTAGTACGTTTTGAATAGCTTTTCCTCATCTCGCAACCAAAGCACTTATTCGGTGTTATAACTTTGCGCACCCAAGAAGATAATTTTTATGGCAAAAATTCCTATCAACATCGCGACCGGTAGTTTGCAGCAACCAGAAATGATTGTTGGTATTGACTTAGGCACCACCAATAGTCTGATAGCTATCCTGCATCCGGAAAGCAGACAACCGTTGGCTTTGAAGGAATATAATTCAAGCAGTCTCGTGCCCAGTGTGATTCATTTTGACGCTACCGGAAATGTGGAAGTAGGGGATGCAGCAAAAGCCCATCTGGAAACAGATCCCTCCAACACCATCTTCAGTGCCAAGCGCCTAATGGGAAAGAATTATAATGATATTCGGGAACATGCCAATTTTTTTACCTACAAAGTCATCGATACTGACGATGATCAATTGGTGAAAGTTCAGGTAGGAGAAAAATTTTATTCCCCTATTGAATTGTCCTCCCTTCTCTTGAAAGAGCTGAAAGCACGCGCAGAACATATTCTCAAAACACCGGTTACCAAAGCCGTGGTTACTGTGCCCGCTTATTTCAATGATGCCCAGCGACAGGCCACCCGCGATGCAGGCAAACTGGCAGGATTGGATATACTGCGCATCGTTAATGAACCCACAGCAGCCAGTCTTGCGTATGGTATCGGACTCGACCCGGCGGATGAAAAGACCATAGCAGTGTATGATCTGGGCGGCGGTACTTTTGATATATCTATTTTGCACATCACCCAGGGAATTTTTGAAGTGTTGAGCACCAATGGAAATACTTATCTGGGAGGTGATGATTTTGACCGTTTGATCGTGCAACATTGGCTGGAGCAGACCGGTATCAGTATTGCAGTAGCATCGCAGGATAAGCAGACCTTCCAGCAACTACGGTTGCTGGCCGAAGAAGCGAAGCGCCACCTCAGTTCAAATGAAAATTTTAAAGCCGGCTGGCAAACACATCAACTCACTTTGAGTAAAGCCGAGTTTGAAAATTTGATCGCACCGCTTATAGAGGCAACCACTGATTGTTGCCGGAAAGCCATGCAGGATGCGGGCAAAAGCATTGCAGATATCAATGCCGTAGTGATGGTTGGCGGCTCCACCCGTGTGCCTGCAGTGAAAGAAGCTGTGAGCAAATTCTTTGTACAGCCGGTGAATGATTCACTGAATCCTGATGAAGTGGTGGCAATGGGTGCTGCTATACAGGCAGATATTTTAGCGGGCAATAGCAGACAATTGTTATTGCTCGATGTAACTCCGCTCAGTCTGGGCATTGAGACCATGGGTGGATTGATGGATGTACTCATACCCCGCAATTCGAAAATCCCTTGCGCAGCAGCCAGACAATATACTACGCAACGCGATGGACAGGGTGATATGCGCATCACCGTTTTCCAGGGAGAGCGTGATCTGGTAAAAGATAACCGACGCCTCGCATCTTTTAACCTGAAAGGAATTCCGGGCATGCCTGCAGGACTTCCCAAGGTAGAAGTAAGTTTCACCATCAATGCTGATGGAATTTTATCAGTTAAAGCCAAGGAATTGCGCAGTGGAGTAGCACAGGAAATTGAAGTGAAGCCGCAATATGGTTTGACTTCGGAAGAGATTGAACAGATGTTACTGGACAGCATTACACATGCACAGCAGGACATGCAGGAACGCGCATTGGTGGAGGCGAGAACCGAGGGAGAACAGTTGCTAGAGGTAACAGAAAAGTTTATTGCCAAACATGCTTCTGATCTGACCCGCGAAGAGATTCAGACCACAGCCTCAGCACTGCAGGCCTTGCAATTATCGCTAACGATGACCGATAAAAATTTAATACAGGCTAAGTCCGAGGAACTAAACGAGATTACACGTCCCTTCGCTGAACGTATGATGGATGCCTCTGTGAAAGATGCATTACAAGGGAAGCAGATTTGATGACTTATTGGGCATCTTTTTCTGCATCCAGGCTCCACTTGCGTAAGAGATATTTTCCCAATAGATCGAACTCCAGGTTAACAGAACTACCCGGTACTATTTCAAATAGGTTAGTATAGTGGAAAGTATAGGGAATGACAGCAACAGAGAAGGAAGATTTGTCTACATCGAAACAGGTAAGACTGATGCCATTGACAGCGATGGAGCCCTTTTCAATGAGGAGGGGTGCAAATTTTTCGGGAAAGGAAAATCGATAGAGCCAACTCCCGGTATTGTCTTCTCTTGAAATACAGGTGCCGGTACAGTCTATGTGCCCCTGTACCATATGACCATCAAAGCGGCCGCTTGCCGGTAAGCACCGTTCCAGGTTCACCAAACTGCCGGTTTCCCAGTTACCACAATTGGTTTTTTCCAGGGTTTCACGGATGGCGGTTACCCGGTGACAACCGGATTTGATATCCTCTACAGTAAGACAGATGCCGTTGTGGGATAAACTCTGATCGACGTGCAGCTTTTCTGCCAGGGGAGATTCCACCCAAAATATCTTTCCGGTTCCAAGTTCATCGACTGAAACCACCCTACCCAAGTATTCTATGATGCCCGTAAACATGGCGGCAAGGTACGGGAGGAAACGGTTTTTTTAGAGATAAAATGGGTTAAAAATGAATCAATAGTTGGAAATTTCCAGGGAAATGGTATCTTTGCCCTCCTAAAAATAACCGGGGAGGTATATAATTATGCTGATCATCGATTCAAAAGATTGCGAAAACATTGACAAGGCGCTCAAGAAGTACAAGAAGAAATTCGAAAAGAGCAAGACCTTATTGCAACTCAGAAGCCGCCAGGCCTTTGTAAAGCCCTCAGTGGTGCGTCGTGGCGAAGTGCTGAAGGCCATCTACAAGCAAAACATCGCCAGCGGTAAGATTACCAAGTAAGACCGCGCGATCAACCATATTTAAGTAGCCGGAGTTTAGTAACTTTAGGCTACTTTTTTTTATGCCCCATCCTTCCATTGAAAAATTCATCCAATATCTACGCTTTGAGCGAAGGTATTCACCCCATACAGTGACGGCGTATGAGTTGGACTTAACACAGTGGTCTTCCTTTCTTGCCTCCGCATACGATTCCCCGGAACCATCTGCAATTACTACACCGATGGTTAGAAGCTGGTTGGCAGAATTGAACGAGGAGGGCATTGGTTCACGAAGCATCAACCGTAAAATTTCTTCGCTACAGTCGTACTTTCGGTACCTGATGAAGCTGGGTGAGTTGACGCGGACCCCAATGGCAACAGTTATACCACCCAAAGTAAAGAAGCGACTTCCTGCTTTTGTGGCCGAAGAAGACATGCAGCGGTTGTTAGAGCGGCTTTCCTCCGATCAGGGGTGGGTCGGGAGAACCGAGTACCTTATATTGTGTGTGTTGTATGCGGCGGGATTGAGAGTTAGTGAGTTGGTGAACTGGCGAATTGACCAGTTTGATCCCTCCAACAAACAGATTCGAGTTACCGGAAAGGGCAACAAAGAGAGGATCATCCCATTTTCACCTGAATTGATACGCTTACTCCGGGAATACCTCTCCCGGCGTCCTGGCGAGTGGAGTTCTGTACCTGAAGTGTTTGTTCATCAGCGGGGAAAAAAATTTACTTCCCGGCAGGTCTATGAGGTAGTCCGGAGAAACCTCGGTACTGTCACTACCCTGCAAAGAAAGAGCCCCCACGTTCTCCGCCATAGTTTTGCCACCCATCTCATGAACCATGGGGCTGAGTTGATGGCGGTGAAGGAGTTATTGGGGCACAGCAGCCTGGCTGCAACCCAGGTATATACCCACAACAGCATCGAGCAGTTAAAAGAGGTTTTCCGGAAGACCCATCCCCGCGCCTGAAAAATTAAAAAAAAACTAAAAACCTGATTTAATTCATTTTTTTAGCTGTTGAATGGCGTAACTTTCAGATAACATACCGGTCAGCTTCAGAGGATGGGTCTGAAGGCCGGATATTTTTTTCACCACAAACGATTTTCCTTATGAACTTACAGATCCACACAGTGCACTTTGCTGCCGATGCCAAACTGATTGATTATGTTTCCCGCAAAGCGAGTAAACTCAATACTTTTCACGATTCACTCATTAAGGTAGAAGTTTTTCTCAAACTAGACAATATTGTGCATCACATCAAGGACAAAGTAGTGGAGATCAAAGTTCATGTGCCTCGTCATGATTTTTTTGCTAAGTGCAGCACCAAGCAATTTGAAGAATCCTTCGATAAGGCAATGGACTCAATGATTAACCAGCTCAAACGTCAAAAAGAAAAGCAAGCTGCATAATTGGTTCGGTTTGTTTCGCTTTTTTTGAACAGCAAAATCAGGCAGTCGGGGGATCACCCGCTGCCTGTTTTTTTTGAATCAAGTTCATATGAAGAAAAAATAGCAGCGGGGTCATTCCGGGGGTAAAAAATATGGGAGTGAAAATTTTTCAGTAAAACATTTTCCATTACCTTTGCCCTCCCAAAATAGGGGATAGATCTTTGTATTTTGCCGCTGCAAACCTAGATATTACCTTCTGGTAACTGGGGTTAAGCCGGCAAGTAGTAGACCAATCACGCCGAAGTAGCTCAGCTGGTAGAGCAGCTGATTTGTAATCAGCAGGTCGCGGGTTCGAGTCCCATCTTCGGCTCTCCAACATACATGGAGATAAATAGAAGTTACGGATCGGAACAGGTTCGTTTTTTTACTTCGTGTGATGCATACAGGGGCAGATGGCCGAGCGGTTAAAGGCGACAGACTGTAAATCTGTTCTCTCACGAGTACGCAGGTTCGAACCCTGCTCTGCCCACTTCCATTGTTCTTCGGAGCAGTGTATGGTTCTTTGGTATGTTTTGACCGGCGCAGGTCGGTTGGCAGTACAAGCGGAAGTAGCTCAATTGGTAGAGCGATAGCCTTCCAAGCTATAGGTCGCGAGTTCGACCCTCGTCTTCCGCTCCAGTTGGTTTACTGAGTGACCGCCGTTGTAGCTCAGTGGTAGAGCACTTCCTTGGTAAGGAAGAGGTCGTGAGTTCAATTCTCATCAACGGCTCTGCTTTCACCGAAAAACGGTAAAAAACGATTTAAGGCCTCGAGTTGGCCGGTATCGCAGGGAAATGATTACCTTGCGCGCTGAAAACTCAAAAACAATAAAACCGGTTGCCAGCAACCACCATTGAAAAAACAAAAAAAACGATAAAAATGGCAAAAGAGACCTTTAAGCGGGAGAAACCCCACGTAAACGTAGGTACCATCGGTCACGTTGACCATGGTAAGACTACCTTGACTGCAGCTATCACTATGATCTTATCCAAGAAGGGCATGGGTAATGTGGCGAAGAAGTATGATGAGATTGACGGTGCACCTGAAGAAAAAGAAAGGGGTATTACTATTAATACGGCACACGTTGAGTATCAAACCAACGCCCGTCACTACGCTCACGTTGACTGTCCGGGTCACGCTGACTATGTTAAGAACATGATTACAGGTGCTGCCCAGATGGATGGTGCTATCCTCGTTGTTGCTGCAACTGATGGTCCTATGCCACAAACTAAAGAGCACATCCTGTTGGCTCGTCAGGTAGGCGTACCACGCATCGTTGTTTTCATGAACAAAGTTGACCTGGTAGATGATCCCGAGCTGCTGGAACTGGTAGAAATGGAAATCCGTGAATTGTTGACCTCTTATGGTTTTGATGGTGATAACACGCCTATCATACAGGGTTCTGCAACAGGTGCTTTGGCTGAAGATCCAAAGTGGGTTGCTAAGATCGACGAACTGATGGATGCTGTTGATACATATATTCCGCTGCCTCCCCGTCCGGTTGATATGCCTTTCCTGATGAGTGTGGAAGACGTATTCTCTATCACTGGTCGTGGTACAGTTGCTACCGGTCGTATCGAGCGTGGTCGTGTGAAAGTAGGTGATGCGATTGAAATCGTAGGTTTGATGGAAGCTCCACTGGCTTCTACCGTGACCGGTGTTGAAATGTTCAAAAAATTATTGGATGAGGGTGAAGCCGGAGACAACGCAGGTCTGTTGTTGCGCGGTATTGAGAAAAACCAAATCCGTCGTGGTATGGTTCTTTGTAAGCCAGCTTCTATCACTCCACACACTGAATTCAAAGGTGAGGTGTATGTTCTGAGCAAAGAAGAAGGTGGACGTCACACTCCGTTCTTCAACAAATACCGCCCTCAGTTCTATTTCCGCACGACAGACGTAACCGGAGAGGTTTCTCTGCCTGCAGGAACTGAAATGGTAATGCCAGGTGATAACATTAACCTGACAGTAAAATTGATCCAGCCAATCGCCATGGAAAAAGGTCTGAAATTCGCTATCCGCGAAGGTGGACGTACCGTGGGCGCCGGCCAGGTGACTGAAATTTTGAAATAAGCTTCGGGGTCTCTCCGGGGTTTATTTGAAAAACTTTCAATACATTTGCAGTCATTACTAAAAGCTGTTTCGGCCCTCCGAAATAGCTTTTAGCTTTAATACGGGCATAGCACAACGGTTAGTGTAGAGGTCTCCAAAACCTTTGATCTGGGTTCGAATCCTAGTGCCCGTGCAACTCACTGACAAACGATACGTATGAACAAAATCGCTACTTATTTCCGGGACAGCTACCAGGAATTGCAGGAAAAAGTAACCTGGCCCTCCTGGAATCACCTTCAGCAAAGCACCATGATTGTATTGGTGGCTACCATCATCATTACCGCCATGGTATCATTGATGGACTTTGCGAGCAATCAAGTGCTGAAACTGGTTTATTCACTCTTTAAGTAATTATTATGGAAACGATAGAAACAACCGCAACCGAAGTTGAAAACGTTGCACCTCCGGCACCAGAGACCAAATGGTATGTGCTGAGGGTAGTGAGCGGAAAGGAGCGGAAAGTAAAGGAGTATCTCGATAAAGACATTATCCGCAGTGGCTGGCAGAATATCATACGACAGGTTTTTCTGCCAATGGAAAAGGTGTACAAAGTGCAGAATGGAAAAAAGGTAATGCGCGAGAAGAACTATTTCCCGGGATATGTTATGCTGGAAGTTCTGGACGGAAAGCTGACAGATGATATTGTACTGCATATCAGTAACATTAGCAATGTAATGCACTTCCTTACAGATGGGAAAGGTTCCAAGGGAAATATTATTTCACTGCGCAAAGCCGAAGTGAATAAGATGCTCGGAAAGGTAGATGAAATGAATGATATGGGCGTATCCATGATCGAGCCTTTCATCATTGGTGAGACCATTAAAATTGTTGAAGGTCCTTTCAATGATTTCAATGGAGTGATCGAGGAAGTAAATGATGAGAAGAAGAAGCTCAAAGTAACTGTTAAGATATTCGGACGTTCTACCCCTGTGGAGCTCAGCTATATGCAGGTGGAGAAGATCAGTTAAACAACAGTTCAACCATTTTTACAGGCGCTCCGACTAGTTTCGGGGCGTTTTTTTTGACAGGAAGCTGAAAAAATTGGTAAATATCCCTGAAAGCTGTAATTTTGCAACCCCAAAAGTTCTTTAACGAGAATGATTGAATTTGGGAGTCCTGATAAAATATCAGGACGCTATCACCAATAAAATCGAACAACATGGCCAAAGAAATTTCCGGCTTCGTGAAGTTGCAGGTAAAAGGCGGACAAGCCAATCCTGCGCCACCCGTAGGTCCGGCCCTCGGTTCCAAGGGGGTTAACATTATGGAGTTCTGCAAGCAGTTCAATGCAAGAACGCAGGACAAAATGGGTAAAGTAGTACCCGTACTCATTACGGTTTATTCCGACAAATCTTTCGATTTCATCATCAAGACTGCTCCGGCAGCTGTCCAGCTCATGGAAGCCGCCAAGATCCAGTCCGGTTCCAAGGAAAGCAATCGCCAGAAAGTGGGCAAGGTTACCTGGGAACAGATTGAGGTTATTGCGAAAGATAAAATGTCTGACTTAAACGCTTTCACAGTTAAGAGTGCCATGAGCATGGTGGCCGGAACGGCACGCAGCATGGGCATCACTGTTGAAGGTCAAGCTCCCTGGGAAAAATAATTATTCACCTGACAGCTTTGGCTGTTAAAAAATTAGCACATGGCACTTACTAAAAAAAGAAAAGTAGCAATAACTAAGGTGGATAAAAACAAAGTGTATTCCCTCAAGGATGCCTCTGCTTTAGTTAAAGAAATCAACTGTACCAAATTCGATAGTTCAGTTGACCTGCACATCCGTTTGGGTGTGGATCCAAAAAAAGCCGACCAGCAGGTTCGGGGAACCGTTTCCCTTCCTCATGGTACCGGTAAAACCAAAAAAGTTCTTGTACTCTGCACTCCTGATAAAGAAGCTGCTGCTAAAGAAGCAGGGGCTGATTTTGTTGGTCTCGACGAGTTCATCACCAAGATTGAAGGTGGTTGGGTGGAAGTAGATGTGATCATTGCGACCCCCGCTGTAATGCCTAAAATAGGTAAGCTCGGTAAAGTTTTGGGCCCCCGCAACCTGATGCCAAACCCAAAAACTGGTACCGTTACCAATGATGTGGCCGCCGCAGTAAATGAAGTGAAGGGTGGTAAAATTGCCTTTAAGGTAGACAAATCCGGTATCGTTCATGCTTCCATCGGACGCGTTTCATTTTCTCCCGAGAAGATTGCTGAAAACAGTGCTGAGCTGATCAATGCCATCATAAAACTGAAGCCCTCCTCTGCGAAAGGAATTTATCTGAAAGGCATCAGTATGGCAAGCACTATGAGTCCGGGTATTGCTCTCGACACCAAAACTTTAATCAACTAATCCCTGCGATCTGTGTGCCTCTGGCACATGGAAATGACCCGGGTACTAAAAAAAATTAGTTATGACCAAGACAGAAAAAAATGAAGTGATTGAGGTGCTCAAAGAAAAATTTGGGCAGTACAACAACTTCTATGTAACCGACACTGAATCACTGACAGTAGAGCAAGTGAGCAACCTGCGCCGAGCCTGCTTTAATCAGGGTGTGGAAATGAAAGTTGCCAAGAATACCTTGATTCGCAAAGCCCTTGAATCACTGGATGCTGATAAATATGCCGGTGTATATGATTCTCTTCATCGGGTAACGGCTTTGATGTTCTCCGAGAATCCCAAAGAACCTGCAATCATCATCAGCTCATTCCGCAAATCCTCCAATGGTGACCGTCCTGTTTTGAAAGCTGCTTTCATTGCAGGCGATGTATTTGTAGGTGATAATTCACTCGTTGCCCTCACTAAGATCAAGACCAAGAATGAAATGATCGGAGAAGTGATCGGATTGCTGCAGTCTCCTGCTAAGCGTGTATTGGCTGCCTTGTTGCACCACCACGAAAAGCAGGCAGGTGCCGCACCCGCAGAGGCATAATCAATTTTGGAATTTTAAATTCAGATAACCGCCTAACGGCAAAATTTTTTTAAACCCTCCGTCGGATCACCCAGGTGACATGAAGACGGAAAAAATTTACAAATTATGGCAGACGTAAAAGCACTCGCCGAAGCCCTAGTAGGCTTAACGGTGAAAGAAGTTCAGGAACTCGCAGGTGTTCTGAAAGCAGATTATGGTATTGAACCCGCAGCAGCAGCAGTAGTAGTTGCAGCTGGAGATGGTGGCGGAGCCGCAGCAGCAGAAGAGAAAACATCCTTTGATGTAATTCTCGTGAATGGCGGTGCCAGCAAGCTCACTGTGGTGAAAATTGTGAAAGAGTTGACCGGTCTGGGTCTGAAAGAAGCAAAAGACCTGGTTGATGGTGCACCCAAGCCTGTTAAAGAAGGCGTTTCTAAAGTGGAGGCAGACGATGTAGCTGCTAAGCTGAAAGAAGCTGGTGCTGAAGTGGAAATAAAGTAATCCCTGTTTACTTTCCGAATCATGACCGATTCCACCCTGAGTGGAGTCGGTTTTTTATGTCCTCTGTGCCATCAACACCGGAACATTATATATTTAATAATATAAATATGTATAATATTGCTTATTATCATTTTAATCAAATTTATGTTCTACAGGGCCATCCCATATAAATTTTCTACCTTTTTTTTTCAATAATGGGTAGTTTGGTCCAAAATTTGTTTTTCCCGTTCCTCGTTATTTCCTACTTTTGCGTTCCTTTATGTTGGGCTAATAGGGTACCTTGCTCGTTCTCTAAAGTTGAGAACATTGTATGCGTTTGATTATCAGTGCTTTTGAAGGTTACCTCCTCACCCAAAATGACACCCACGAAAACGCTTTTACGCACATATGTCAACTACTACTTTGCACAACAGGGTCGGCTTCGGAAAAACAAAGCATTTAGCAGAGGCCCCCGACCTCCTCGACATCCAGTTAGAATCTTTCAGAGAATTTTTTCAGTTAGAAACCACGCCAGATAAAAGGAACGTGGAGGGACTCTTCCGTGTGTTCAAGGAAAATTTTCCTATCACGGATACCCGCAACATTTTCATGCTGGAATTTTTGGATTATTTCATTGATCCTCCTCGTTACACCATCGACGAGTGTATGGAACGCGGTCTTACCTATGCTGTTCCGCTGAAAGCGAAACTGCGTTTGAGTTGTAATGATGAGGAGCATGTGGATTTTCAAACCATTGTTCAGGATGTATTCCTGGGCAACATTCCTTACATGACCCCTCGTGGAACCTTTGTCATCAATGGAGCTGAGAGAGTAGTTGTCTCTCAACTGCACCGTTCACCCGGCGTATTTTTCGGTCAAAGCATCCACCCCAACGGAACCAAAATTTATTCTGCCCGCGTAATCCCTTTCAAAGGTGCCTGGATGGAATTTGCTACCGATATCAATAACGTGATGTACGCTTACATCGATCGTAAAAAGAAATTCCCGGTAACCACCCTGCTTCGTTCCATCGGATATGAAACAGACAAAGACATTCTGGAGCTTTTTGGCATGGCGGTGGAAGTGAAGGCAGATAAAAAATCATTGAATGCCCATGTAGGAAAGAAATTGGCAGCCCGTGTTCTCAGAACCTGGGTAGAAGATTTTGTAGATGAAGATACAGGTGAAGTAGTGAGCATCACAAGAAATGATGTGGTAATGGAGCGTGATACTGTTTTGGATGACGACGCGGTTTCAACTATCATCGAGCTCAATGTGAAAAGTGTATTCATTCAAAGAGAAGATGTTGGCGGTGATTATGCAATCATATATAACACCCTCAACAAAGATACTTCCAACAGTGAGCTGGAAGCTGTTCAATTGATTTACCGCCAGCTACGTGGTGCAGATGCCCCGGATAACGAAACTGCACGCGGCATCATCGATAAGCTTTTCTTCAGCGATAAACGCTATGACCTGGGTGAGGTAGGACGCTACAAAATCAATCGCAAATTGGGCCTTGATTTTCCGGTGCAGAAAAAAGTACTCACTAAGCAAGATATCATTGAAATCATACAATACCTGGTTCGTCTAACAAATGCCAAAGCTGAAATCGACGACATCGATCACCTCAGCAATCGTCGCGTGCGTACCGTAGGTGAACAATTGTATGCTCAGTTTGGAGTAGGCTTAGCCCGTATGGCAAGAACCATCCGTGAGCGCATGAATGTGCGTGATAACGAGGTGTTCACCCCCGTTGATTTGATCAACGCCCGAACACTTTCATCTGTAATTAACTCTTTCTTCGGAACATCGCAGCTATCTCAGTTCCTGGATCAAACAAACCCATTGAGTGAGATCACCCACAAACGCCGTATTTCCGCACTCGGACCAGGTGGTCTGAGCCGCGAAAGAGCCGGCTTTGAGGTGCGCGACGTGCATTATTCTCACTATGGAAGATTGTGCACCATCGAAACGCCTGAGGGTCCGAACATCGGTTTGATCTCTACCCTTTGTGTACATGCTTCCATCAACGATATGGGATTCATTGAAACGCCCTACCGTAAAGTACAGAATGGTAAAGTCAACATGAAAGAATTGACTTTTCTGAGTGCCGAAGAAGAAGATACTGCTAAAATCGCCCAAAGCAATTCTCCCCTCAATGAGAAAGGTGAGTTCGTGGAAGAAAAAGTAGTTTCCCGCCAAACCGGTGATTTCCCGATTCTCGATAAAGCTGAGGTTGAATTCATGGATGTTGCACCCAACCAAATTGTTGGATTGAGTGCATCCCTGATTCCCTTCCTCGAACACGATGATGCCAACCGTGCCTTGATGGGTTCAAACATGCAACGTCAGGCAGTGCCCTTGCTCCGCCCTGAATCTCCCATCGTAGGCACAGGTTTGGAAGGAAAGGCTGCCCGTGATGCACGCATCCAGATGCATGCAGAGGGAAATGGTGTTGTGGAATTTGTTGATGCGAATGAAATACACGTGCGCTATGACCGCAATGACATTGATCGTTTGGTGAGCTTCAATGAAGATCTTCAGGTGTATAAGCTCACAAAATTCGTTAAGACCAATCAGGCTACTTGCATCAATCTTCGTCCCGCCGTTAGAAAAGGTCAAAAGGTTAAAAAAGGCGACTTCCTAACAGAAGGTTACGCTACCAAAGATGGCGAACTGGCATTGGGACGCAACCTCCAGGTTGCATTCATGCCGTGGAAGGGTTACAATTTTGAAGATGCGATCGTTATCAGTGAAAAAGTGGTTCGTGAAGACCTGTTCACTTCTGTACACATCGAAGAATATGAGCTGGAGGTAAGAGATACTAAGTTGGGTGAGGAAGAACTTACGCCGGATATTCCCAATGTATCTGAAGAAGCTACCAAAGACCTCGATGAGCACGGAATTATTCGCGTAGGTGCTACAGTAAAAGAAGGTGATATCCTGATTGGAAAAATTACTCCTAAAGGAGAATCTGATCCAACTCCGGAAGAAAAACTGCTGCGTGCCATCTTCGGTGACAAAGCCGGTGATGCAAAAGACGCCTCCCTTAAAGCACCTAACGGTACTGAAGGAGTCGTGATCGACAAAAAGCTTTTCCAGCGCGCCAAAAAAGACAAGAATGGTAAGATTCGTGAAAAAGCAATGCTGGAAAAAGTAGAAAGAGTACATACCCAGAACGATGCCATTTTACAGGACCTACTCCTGGAAAAACTCCAGACCCTGTTAAAGGACAAAGCTTCTGCGGGTGTGAGCAATAATTTTGGTGAAGTACTCATTGCCAAAGGGTCTAAATTCAATGCGAAAGCATTGAGCGTCATCGATTATCAGAATGTCAATCCACTCGGATGGACAGGCGATGCCAAGACAGACGATTTGATCAATACCCTTTTACACAACTACAACATCAAGTTCAACGAAGAGTTGGGTCGTTACAAGCGTGAGAAATTCAACATCTCCATTGGTGATGAACTCCCTGCCGGAGTATTGAAACTGGCAAAGGTTTATCTCGCTGTTAAGCGGAAACTCAAAGTGGGTGATAAGATGGCCGGTCGTCATGGTAACAAAGGCATTGTTGCCAAGATAGTACGTGCTGAGGACATGCCATTTATGGAGGATGGAACACCTGTAGATATCGTGTTGAATCCGCTGGGTGTGCCTTCCCGGATGAACCTCGGACAGATTTATGAAACCATTTTGGGTTGGACCGGTAAGAAACTGGGACTGAAATTCTCTACTCCTATTTTTGATGGAGCTTCTACCGATCAGATTGAATCTTATTGTAAAGATGCAGGCATCCCACGCAATGGACATACTTATCTGTACGATGGTGAAACAGGTGAACGCTTCCACCAAAAAGCAACAGTAGGTGTAATCTACATGATCAAACTGCACCACATGGTGGATGATAAAATGCATGCCCGTTCTATCGGACCATACAGTCTCATTACACAACAACCATTGGGTGGTAAGGCCCAATTTGGTGGTCAACGCTTTGGTGAGATGGAAGTATGGGCACTCGAAGCATACGGAGCTTCAAACATCTTACAGGAATTGTTGACGCTAAAATCTGATGACATCATTGGTCGTGCTAAGACCTATGAGGCCATCGTGAAAGGTGATAACATACCTAGAGCCGGAGTTCCCGAATCATTCAATGTACTTGTACATGAATTAAGGGGGCTCGGACTGGATCTGAAATTTGAATAACGGAATATGCAGCGGAGTTTGTCCATCATAACAACTCCGACATTCGTCGGCGAGAAAATTCTTTACCGGCGAACCTGCTTCCAAAAAAAAGGTTCTTCCATTCAATACAAATTATCATTCGTTACATATGGCATTCAAAAGAGACAATAAACCCAGACCTTCCTTCTCAAAAATCACGATCAGCCTGGCTTCTCCGGATAGCATCCTGGAAAGAAGTTTCGGAGAAGTACTGAAACCGGAAACGATTAACTATCGTACCTATAAACCCGAGCGGGACGGACTTTTTTGTGAAAGAATTTTCGGGCCAGTAAAAGATTATGAATGTGCTTGTGGAAAGTATAAGCGCATCCGTTACAAGGGCATCGTCTGCGATCGTTGTGGTGTGGAAGTAACCGAGAAGAAAGTGCGTCGCGAACGCATGGGACACATCAAACTGGTTGTCCCTGTTGTTCACATTTGGTACTTTAAGAGTCTTCCCAACAAAATCGGCTATCTGCTGGGAATGAGTTCCAAAAAACTCGAGACAATCATTTATTATGAACGTTATGTGGTGATACAGGGTGGTATTCGGGAAGGACTGAAAATGGGTGATCTGCTTACAGAGGAAGAGTACCTCGATATCATCGATGCACTACCCAAAGAAAACCAGTACCTCCCCGATGAAGACCCCAACAAATTCATCGCCAAAATGGGTGCAGAAGCAGTACATGCTTTACTTGAGCGAATCAAACTTGATGAACTCAGTTTTTCTCTGCGTAATTCTGCTGCCAATGAAACTTCACAACAAAGAAAGGCCGATGCACTGAAACGATTGAGTGTAGTTGAATCATTCCGCGAAGCAGGAAGTCATATTACCAACCGTCCCGAATGGATGGTCATGCAATACATCCCGGTGATACCACCCGAACTGCGTCCGCTGGTTCCACTGGATGGAGGTCGATTTGCTAGCTCTGATTTGAATGACCTATATCGTCGTGTTATCATCCGTAACAATCGTCTGAAACGTTTGCTGGAAATTAAAGCGCCTGAAGTAATTCTGCGCAATGAGAAAAGAATGTTACAGGAAGCCATCGATTCACTTTTCGATAATAGCCGCAAATCCAATGCGGTGAAAGCAGAAGGTGGTCGGGCACTCAAATCCCTCTCTGACGTACTGAAGGGAAAACAAGGACGTTTCCGCCAAAATCTTTTGGGTAAGCGTGTTGACTACTCCGGCCGTTCTGTAATTGTGGTGGGACCGGAATTGAAAATTCATGAATGTGGTCTTCCCAAAGACATGGCGGCTGAATTGTTCAAGCCGTTTGTTATCCGCAAGTTAATTGAACGCGGTATCGTTAAAACTGTTAAATCTGCCAAAAAGCTGGTAGATCGCAAGGAAGCTGTTATTTGGGACATTCTCGAAAATATCCTCAAAGGACACCCGGTAATGCTGAATCGTGCCCCAACACTGCACCGTCTTTCCATCCAGGCATTCCAACCCAAACTGGTAGAAGGTAAAGCGATTCAGCTGCACCCGTTGGTAACTTCTTCTTTCAATGCCGACTTCGATGGTGACCAAATGGCTGTGCACGTTCCCTTGAGCAGCGCAGCAATACTTGAAGCACAACTGTTGATGTTGTCATCTCACAATATCCTCAATCCCCAAAATGGAACTCCCATCACCCTGCCTTCACAGGACATGGTACTGGGCCTCTATTATATTTCCAAAGGAAAAAAATCAACCGATTCCGAGCCGGTAAAAGGTCAGGGCATGGCTTTCTACAGTATGGATGAAGTGATGATTGCCTACAACGAGAGAAGAGTTGACCTTCATGCCAACATCAAACTCAGAACACCTGTACGTGAAAATGGTAAATTGGTGAAGAAAGTGATTGATACTACCGTTGGTCGTGTTTTGTTCAACCAGTTTGTTCCTGAAGAAGTAGGATTTGTAAATGCCCTACTTACCAAAAAAAGCCTTCGTGAAATCATCGGAGAAATTATAAAAATTACCGATGTACCCAAGACAGCACGTTTCCTGGATGACATCAAGACATTGGGTTTCCGTATGGCTTTCAAAGGTGGCCTTTCCTTCAGTGTGAATGACCTGATCGTTCCAGAAATCAGAAATGAACTATTGAATTCAGCCAAAGCAGAAGTAGATGATGTGTGGGAAAGTTACAATATGGGACTCATCACAAACAACGAAAGGTATAACCAGGTAATTGACATCTGGGGCCGCGTTGATATGAAAATCACAGAGAGTCTAATTCGTGAAATGACGACCGATAAACAGGGATTCAACTCTGTTTTCATGATGCTGGATTCAGGTGCCCGCGGAAGTAAGACCCAGGTAAAACAATTGGTAGGTATTCGCGGACTGATGGCTAAGCCCCGCAAGAGCGGAAGTACCGGTAGTGAGGTTATTGAAAACCCGATTCTATCTAACTTCAAAGGCGGCTTGAACGTACTGGATTACTTCATTTCTACCCACGGTGCCCGCAAAGGTCTGGCCGATACCGCTTTGAAAACAGCTGATGCCGGCTACCTTACCCGTCGTCTGGTGGATGTATCTCAGGATGTAGTGATCAGTGAAGAGGATTGTGGTACACTCCGTGGTATTGCCATGACCGCACTGAAAGACAACGAAGATGTAATTGAGCCATTGAGTGACCGTATTGAGGGTAGAACTTCTTTGCACGATGTATATCATCCTATTACTGATGAATTGATCATCAGTGCCGGTGAAGAAATCACTTTTGAAGAATCTAAAAAAGTGGAAGATGCCGGAATCGAAACTGTTGAGATTCGCTCAGTGCTTACTTGCGAAAGCAAGCGAGGTGTTTGTGTGAAATGTTATGGCCGCAACCTGGCCACCGGTTACATGGCTCAAAGAGGTGATGCCGTTGGTATCATCGCTGCGCAGTCCATCGGTGAACCCGGTACCCAGCTAACCCTGCGTACCTTCCACGTGGGTGGTGTTGCCGGCTCTGCTTCCGTTGAATCTTCCTTACAAGCTAAATTTGAAGGCACTTTACAATTCGATGGTCTGCGAACAGTAGATGCACTGAATAACGAAGGAAAGAAAGTAAAAGTAGTAATCGGAAGAACCGGAGAAGTTCGTATTACCGATGTGAAAAACGACCGACTCCTGATCACCAACAACGTTCCTTATGGTTCTATACTCAGTGTGAAAGATGGGGTTGCTGTTAAGAAGGGTGATGTTATCTGTACCTGGGATCCGTTCAACAATGTAATCATTGCTGAAATCAATGGTAGCATCAAATTTGAAAACATCATTGAAGGCATCACTTATCGCGATGAATCGGATGAACAAACCGGTCACCGTGAAAAAGTTGTAATTGAAACCAAAGACAAAACCCGCATCCCAACCCTGATTGTTGGTGGTGGAAAAGACAGCAAGCATTACAATCTTCCCGTTGGATCTCACATCGTTGTTGAAGAAGGCGATGAAGTGAAGGCCGGACAAGTACTGGTTAAAATTCCCCGGATATTAGGAAAACTGAGAGACATCACGGGAGGTCTGCCAAGGGTTACAGAGCTTTTTGAAGCCAGAAATCCGGGTAACCCTGCCATCGTTTGTGAAATTGATGGTGTCGTTTCTTTCGGGGGAGTGAAACGAGGTAACAGAGAAATCACTGTTGAATCAAAAGATGGAATGGTGAAGAAATACCTCATTCCATTGACCCGTCAGATCCTGGTTCAAGATGGTGATTTCGTAAAAGCAGGAACGCCGATGTCTGACGGACAGGTTGCGCCTTCTGATATTCTTTCTATCAAGGGTCCCTATGCTGTTCAGGAATATGTGGTGAATGAAATCCAGGAAGTTTATCGTTTACAGGGAGTGCGTATCAATGATAAGCACATTGAAGTGATTGTTCGCCAGATGATGAAAAAGGTAGAAATCGTGGATGCCGGTGATACCAAATTCCTTGAAGAGGACCTGGAAGATCGTTTTGATTTCATCGAGGAGAATGACAGAATCTACGATAAAAAAGTAGTTGAAGAACCCGGAGACAGCACCAAATTGAAGGCCGGTCAAATCATCACCCTGCGCGAGTTGAGGGAAGAGAATTCCATCCTTCGCCGCAGTGATAAAAAGCTCGTAGAAGTTCGCGATGCTCGTCCCGCTACTGCCAAGCCGGTATTGTTGGGTATTACCAAGGCATCCCTGGGTGTACAAAGCTGGATTTCAGCTGCCTCCTTCCAGGAGACGACCAAGGTATTGAGCCAGGCCGCCATTCAGGGCAAGGCAGATTTGATGCTGGGACTCAAAGAAAACGTTATCACAGGTCACCTGATTCCTGCCGGTACCGGTCTGAAGGAGTTCGATGGCCTAATCGTGGGCAGCAAAGAAGAGTATGAAGTGCTGACTACCACCCGCGAGGCCATGAGTTTTGACGAGGAGGAATAGTTGATAATGAAAAACTAACATACAAAGGCAGAAGGTCATTCCTTCTGCCTTTTTTTCACCCATCAGGTTCCCATTTCATTCAGTGTTTTCGCTAAATAGTGTATTTTGCATTCCATTCATTCAAACAACATTTACACTTTTTTTCATGAAAAACAGTAATACCATTGTGCAGGCAGTTCTTGGCCTGGCAGTCCTTGTCCTTTTTTATCTGCAATTCTCAGGTAAGTCAGCAAAAATGGGGTCAGATCAGACCATCGCTGTACCTACCGGAAATTACCGGGTTGCCTATTTTGAGGGAGATTCTCTGCAAAGCCAATTTGAATATTACAAAGAAGTACAACTGCAATTGCAGACCAAGGCCAATGAAAACCAGCGCCAGATAGGACAAATGCGAAGCATACTGACCAACAAATACCAGGAATTGCAAAAGTTGAGTCAGATGTTGTCTCAGGCTGAAATGGCTTCTAAACAACAGGAATTTCTTCAACAGGAAAAAGCTTTCCAGGGTAAAGAGAAAATGTTGGCAGATGAGTTCCAGGAAGAGCAAATCAGAAAACTGCAGGATGTAAAAAAGAAGATTGAAGATTTTTTGAAAACCTATAACCAGGAAAAAGGCTATGCCCTCATTTTGAATAATTATCCAGATTTGATTTATTACAAGGACCCTGCTTACGATATTACCGCTGATTTGGTGAGTGGCCTCAATAAAATGTACAGCAAAAAATAAATCTCACTTCTATTTGTTATCTTCCCTTCCCGTAAAAAGCGGGCCGGAGCAGATATGAATACAACTACGCACACAGAATTCAAACCCTCCCTGGGCCTGCTCGACGCCACTATGATTGTGGCAGGCAGTATGATTGGCTCAGGTATTTTTATTGTCAGTGCCGACATTACCCGCCATGTGGGAAGTGCCGGATGGCTGCTGGTAGTCTGGCTCATCACCGGGTTCATGACACTGACCGCTGCACTTAGTTACGGCGAATTAAGCGCCATGTTCCCCAAAGCCGGTGGTCAATATGTTTACCTCAAAGAATCCTACAATCCATTGGTAGGATTCTTATATGGATGGAGTTTTTTTTCCGTGATTCAAACCGGTACCATTGCTGCAGTGGGTGCTGCTTTTTGTAAGTTTGCCGCTTACTTTTTTCCCATCCTTGAACTCAATGAGTCTAACATTGTTTTTTCATTGGGCACCTGGCATGTGTATGTGGCTCAACTGGCGGCCATCGCTATGATCATTCTTCTTACTTATATCAATTCAAGGGGCATACAGGGAGGTAAAATGATTCAAACAACTTTTACAGTTACCAAACTTCTCTCACTTTTTGGATTAATCATTGCCGGATTCTGGATGCTTAAATCTGATGTCTGGCAGGCCAATTGGCAGCAGGCCTGGGAAATGCGCTCCCTGACTGCACCACCTGCAGGAACACCATTCAATTGGCAGGAGTATGTTCTTCCCCTTACAGGAGCTGCGGCAGCGGGTGCCATTGCAGCCTCCATGGTAGGTTCTATTTTTAGTAGTGATGCATGGAACAACGTTACATTCATCGCAGGTGAAATTAAAAATCCACAACGCAACATAGGCTGGAGTCTTTTATTGGGAACAGGTATTGTTACCCTCATTTATGTAAGCTGTAATATGATGTACTTGGGTGTTCTGCCATTGGAGAATATTGCATTTGCCAAGTCAGACAGGGTCGCTGTTTCCTCTGCCAATGTAATTTTTGGCGAAACCGGAACTTATGTGATTGCAGTGATGATTATGATTTCAACCTTTGGCTGTAACAACGGACTCATTCTTGCCGGAGCCCGTGTTTATCATACCATGGCGGGAGATCGGCTGTTTTTTAAAAAAGCAGCACAATTGAATCAATTTCAAGTTCCGGCCTGGGCTCTTTGGGCACAATGTGTTGTGGCATCTCTGCTTTGTCTCAGTGGAAAATATGGTGATTTGCTCGATATGGTTTCTTTTGTTGTGGTGATTTTCTATGTCTTGACCATCATTGGCATTTTCATTCTTCGCAAAAAGCAGCCCGATGTGGAACGTCCTTACAGAGCAGTCGGTTATCCCTTCCTTCCTGCACTCTATGTCTGCATGGGTATAGGATTTTGCATCCTGCTTCTGCTTTTTAAAAGAGAATACACCTGGCCGGGACTTCTCATTACCTTGCTGGGAGTTCCACTTTATTATCTGGCAGCCGCCCGCGCTAAAAAATAATCCGGAATGAAAATCCCCGCTTTATTCGACCATCTAAGTGATTTACATGTCTTGGTAATAGGTGATGTCATGCTTGATACCTATTGCTGGGGTTCTGTTGACCGAATCTCACCAGAAGCACCTGTACCAGTCGTTTCTGTGAAAAAAACAGAAACGCGCATCGGTGGAGCAGGTAATGTAGCCATCAATACAGCTGCTTTAGGTGCTTCAACCTCCATCATAAGTGTGATTGGTAAGGACAGTGCCGGAGAACAGTTGCTTCAGTTGATGAAGGCAGTGCCCATACAAGTTGGTCATGTGGTAGTTACCCCCGAACGCCCAACCACCAACAAAACAAGAATCATGTCGAGAAACCAGCAAATGCTGCGCCTCGACCAGGAGGAAACGGCAGACCTTTCAATTCAAGCAGAGGAATTGGTTTGGGAACAGGTACAAAATTATTTTAGTCAGCAAATTCCGGATGTATGCATTCTGGAAGATTACAACAAAGGAGTACTTACATCTGCACTGATTCAAAAAATACTGGTCTTATGCAAGGAGAACCGGGTAATTACAACCGTAGATCCCAAAAAGAAAAACTTTTTCGCTTATCAGGGTGTCACCCTATTCAAACCCAATCTAAAAGAAGTGAGAGAAGGCCTGAATGTGACACTTACCCACATTGATCTGGTTACCCTTGATGCTATTCATCAACAACTCACAGAACGACTGCACCACCAGATTTCATTTATCACCTTAAGTGAAAAAGGAGTTTATTACAACGACGGAACACGTTCCTCCTGGCTGCCCGGACACATCCGAAATATTGCTGATGTAAGCGGAGCAGGGGATACCGTTATTGCAGTGGCTTCTCTGGTATATGCTGCTACTTCAGATATGCAAACTGCTGCAGCCATAGCCAACATCGCAGGCGGACTTGTATGTGAGGAAGTAGGAACAGCCCCTATTCGCAAACAATTGTTGTTGGAAGAAACCCTTCGCCTGCTTCCTGTCTGATGGTATTTATACAAATTTTAAAGATTGGACTGCTTCCTTGTATTTCATTTAACGGATATAGCATATTCTTCAACGCTTTGTTTTTGACAGAAGTATAACTTTGCGGCAAAACACTGATCATGTACACACTTGTTATTCATGGTGGAGCAGGAACAATTGTGAAGGAAGACATGACTCCCGAATTGGAAAAAGCTTATTTGGAAGGCTTACAAGATGCGGTAGATGCCGGATTCGCCGTGCTGGAAGAAGGTGGTACAGCTGTGAATGCAGTGAAAGCAGCTTTGGTATTACTCGAGGATCATATTCTTTTCAATGCCGGAAGGGGAGCAGTTTTCACCAAAAAAGGCGTGCAGGAAATGGATGCAGCCATCATGGATGGAAGTAACCTTGCTGCAGGGGCTGTGGCGGCTGTCAGGAATGTACGTAACCCCATTGAGCTGGCCGCTGAAGTGATGCGCAACAGCAACCACGTTTTTTTAAGCGGAAAAGGTGCCAATGATTTTGCCATCAAACAGGGAATCAAATTGGAACCGGATGAGTACTTTTTTTCTCAATTCAGGTACGACCAGTGGAAAGCCATACGTGACTCTGATCGGTATTCTCTAGATCATACCCATCATCACTTGGAAGAACTCATGCGGGATAAAAAATTTGGAACCGTGGGCGCAGTAGCATGTGATGGTCAGGGACATCTGGCTGCGGCGACTTCTACCGGAGGAATGACCAATAAGAAATACGGTCGAATTGGCGATAGTCCTTTAATCGGTATCGGAACCTATGCCAATGATGCCACTTGTGCCATAAGTTGCACAGGTCATGGCGAAATGTTTATACGTGCGGTTGCTTCCTACGATGTAAGCTGTCTGATGGAATATCGAAATTTTACTCTGCAGGAAGCCATGGAATTGGTAGTCCACCAAAAACTAAAGTCACTCAATGGAGAAGGGGGGATGATTGGAGTAGATGCAAAAGGACAACATGCCATGGTTTTCAATAGTGCAGGTATGTATCGGGCTTATAAAAATAGCCGGGGGGGAAGCGATGTTTTGATTTATAGTTGACAAAAAATTATTTCGTTTCCGGTGTTGTCTTGATTTTCAGGGCCTTGATTTTTTTATTATCTTTCCATGTACTGTACAAACAGGCAAAGCCTTTAAGAAGATAATCATTCTTTGATCTTCCATATGCAAATGAGTTATAATACACCAACAACGGCGATAATTGTAGCGGGTGGAACGGGCACCAGAATGGGAGGCGAGAAGCCGAAACAATTTTTTTTACTGAATGGAAAGCCGATTTTGGGGCACACAATCGAAAGTTTTCTACAAAGTTACGATCACATAGAAGTCATTCTTGTTTTGCCCGAAGCACACCTGGAGGAAGGCATGAAAATTGCAAGTGAATTGGGTGAAGGAAGAAAGATTATTCCTGTAACAGGTGGTGTAACCCGCTGGGAAAGTGTTCGAAACGGATTAGCAAAAGTTCAGCACAACGGTATTGTTTTGGTTCACGATGGTGTTCGGTGCCTTGTTGAACCTGATTTGATCCGAAGGTGTTGCGAACAGGCGTTGCTCAAAGGCAGTGCAGTTCCGGTTGTTCCTGCAACAGACAGCATACGTGTGGTGAACGGTGAATCAAGTAGGGTAGCAGACAGAGATTCAATTCGTTTGGTCCAGACTCCCCAGACTTTTCAGGTAGAACCGCTGCGCGAAGCCTTTAGTCAATGTATCCGAAATGATTATACCGATGAGGCTACTGTTTGGGAGGCAGCCGGCAGACATGTAGAACTGATACAAGGTGATCATGAAAACATAAAAATTACCCGACCGGTTGATTTAATAATTGCAGCTGCCATCCTGGAGCGGCGTTCAGGACTTGAGCCATCGAATAGGTAGGGGTAGTCGATTCAGGTGCACATGATAATAGTTTTCCCAAATTCCACCCCAGTGTCTATAAAAAGATTCAACTCCCGGAAGTTCAGATCCCTCCAGGTCGAAGAAGAGCTGGCTTCCCGACCATTCTTTCAATAAATTTTCAAATAGAAAATAATTGGCACTTTTTTTTCTTCCCTCCGGCGTAGTAATGTTCATCAGGTTGTAAATTCTTCTTCCATCTTTTAGTCCGACCATGGCCGCCAAAATTTTGTTGTCATCGTCGCAAATGCATCTTGCAAATGTCTGTTGGGTGCAACTAAATTGTTGAAACAGAGTTTTGAATCTATCCATTGTCTTTTCATTAGGTGCTCCGGGGTACTGTATCAGATTCCTGAACAGATCAATGGCTTCTTCCTCTCTTCCTTCCTGCCAATGCAATGATTGTCGGGAGGCTTTTTGTAAATTTCTTTCGGCATCGCCGGAAAAGGAAGTGAGCAAAGTTTCAAAGGAAGAATGGAGTTGAACAATACAATTGTTTCTTTTCCGAGAAAACGGAAAGGAATTAGCAATGTGTTCATTTGAAAAATTAAGATGCAAGTCACCATAAAGAAAAAAATCGTTGATCATTTTTATCAGCTCATGGGTAGCTTGTTCAGGAATGATTCCTGTGACTCCCAGTTGCTGCATGAAAGGTGGAACGTACGCGTACCGGATACCCCATTTTTTTTTCCAGGGTAGTGGCATAATGGCTGTGTAATCATCGAAGATGATGCCACTCCAGTTGTCTGCCATGGTATCCAGGAAGCGACTATCTGCGTAAATAAGTCCGTTATCTGCTGCTTCCAAACAAGCATCCCATCTTCTTTTGTCTATGTGATGTGAGGGTAGAAGTTGAAATTGGTTATTCATGTTGCTCATTTACCTTTTCCTGCCAGTATGATTTGAAGGGTATGCATCATGATCTTGAAGTCGAGCAGGAGTGAGGCATTTTCAATATAGATCAAATCATATTTCATTCTTTCCAACATGTCGTTGATATTGGAGGCATATCCAAACTGTACCATTCCCCACGAGGTTAGTCCGGGCTTTACCCGCAGTAGATAATTGTAGAAGGGTGATAGTTGCTGCAATTGATCGGCATATACTTTTCTTTCAGGTCTTGGACCAACCCAGCTCATGTCTCCTTTGATGATGTTCCATAGTTGTGGTAGTTCATCGAGACGCCATTTCCGCATGGTTTTACCCCATGAAGTGATGCGGGGATCATTGTCGAAAGACAAAGCCGGTCCTTCTGATTCTGCATTCTCTTCCATGCTTCTAAACTTAAGTATAGTAAATGGTAGGCCTTTGTATCCGATTCTGGACTGTCGGTAAATGACGGGTCCGGGAGACGAAAGGGCAGTTCGTATCCAGATGAAGAGAAGCAAAGGACTTAGTAAGATCATTACGGTAATGGCTGCCAAAACATCGATAGATCTTTTGATGTGTCTTTCAGTTCCTGAAAGAGGGTTGCTCTGCACGTCAATCAAGGGGGCTCCTAGAACATTGTTTGTTTTCACAGCGCCGGTGATGATATCAATCAATTGTGGTGCCAGTTTGATATCAACTTCCTTACCCGCTATTTTTTTTACAAGGGACTCAAGCAGGTGAACATCTCTTTTCTCGGGTGCAAGGATTATTTTTTCTATGCTGTGTTCCTGAATAATGATTTCAACATCATTGATATTTCCCAACCATACTGCAGGAATATCAACTGATGCAATAGCGTGTTCATCGGTTGACAGGTAACCGATGCATTGATAGCCCAAATAAGCATAATTTTTTTTAAGGTCGCTGAGTAATTTTTTGGCGGTGGACCCCTGACCTACGAGAAGGGTATTAAAATAAATTCTGCCGGAAAGCAGAGAACGTTTAACCCACCAAAGAACCAGGCTTCTGCCGGCTATTATCCAAAAAAGATGAATCAGGCAAAATTGAATCCAATTACTCCAGTCGGAAAACCAATTCGGAAAAAACAAATGCACAAGACTGCATGATACGATGGTATGAAGAATGGTGATGCTCCATTCGTTTAACCGGGATCTTTCCGCCAAAGGCTGATAATAGGCTCCGGCGAAAGCAAACCATACCAGCCATGAAATTGTATAGATGATAGCTGTCTCTATATTGAACAGCGGTAATTCTGACCAATGACCTATGCATTCAAGAGATACAATGCATAAAACTATGCTGATGCAATCGATGACCAAGTAGGCATAGCAGTTTTTTTTTGCATTCATTCAGTCAAGTCAGCGAGGTAGTGAGGTTGATTTTTTCCATGATCTGATGACCGACTTCCATAGCCATTAATCCATCAATTTCACTTACCAGTACTGGTTGCTGGTTGCGAATGGAGTTGACAAAAGATAGCAATTCATCTTTCATTGCATTACCGGATTCGATGGCAGGGGTTGCTATGGCAATGGTTTTTTTACCCTGACGGGTTTCGATATCAAATGAAAACACTTGCTTGTCTTCCGGCTGCTTGAGTTTGATGATTTCGGTTTTCTTTTCCAGAAAATCTACTCCCAAATAAGCATCTTTTTGAAATAGTCGCATTTTGCGCATTTTTTTCATGCTGATGCGGCTGCTGGTGAGGTTGGCTACACAACCATTGTTGAATTCGATGCGTACATTGGCAATATCGGGGGTATCAGTAATTACTGCTACTCCACTGGCGTAGATGTTTTTTACATCACTTTTCACCAAACTTAAAATGATATCTATATCGTGAATCATGAGGTCCATGATCACACTTACTTCCGTACCCCTTGGGTTGAATTGAGCCAACCGATGTACTTCGATGAACATTGGATTCAGTGACATTTTCTGGATCGCCAGAAAAGCCGGATTGAATCTCTCAATATGTCCTACCTGAAGTTTTACATTGGCTTCTCTGACCATTTTAACCAGATCGCGACCCTCTTTCACGGTGGCAGTCATCGGTTTTTCAACAAATACATGTTTGCCTTTTCTCACGGCTGCCATGCAAACTTCAAAATGACGATCGGTGGGGGTTATGACATCAATGATGTCGCAGGCATCCATTAGTTTATCGGGGTCAGTAAACCGTTTCAAAGCATATTGCTCGGCAACCTCTTTGGCAGTTTCCTGGTGTGGATCGAAAAAACCAACAAGTTTTATGCCCTCTATTTCTTTCCAGTTGTTCAGGTGGAATTTACCCAGGTGACCAACCCCAAAAACACCCACTTTCAGCATGATGATGATTTATTAAAAGATAAAGATACTTATTCCTGATTCCGTTAAACCAATCCGGATTTTTATGTGGATATTAAAACTTAGTGATTTGGTTCCAGTGGTTTTCGGAAAGTTCGGTAAGAGCTTCAGATTGGCACAATGTAGTTTCAAATGCCGCTGTATGAGTGAGTTCATAACGGAAATAAAATTTCATGGTGTGTAGCATGAAATTCATCCGGTCTTGGGTATTGGCTGATGTGTCGGGATGATTTAGTTGGCGGCAAGCGGTTAGTCCGATTTTTAACCATTGCCATCCAATTACAATATAGCCCGCCAGTTCCATAAAAACAGTGGCATCTGCCAGGAATGCATTTAATTTTCCTTCCAGCAGTCTGGGTTGGAGATAAAGCATCACTCTTTTTATTCTCTCCAACTCTAATTTTAATTGCTTGCAAGAGTCGGAAAGCTCCTCAAAATTTTCTGCGTCCCGGATGGTTTCTTGTATGGCGTTGTGTAAAACCTTTAGAGCTTTACCTTCTTGCATGATTACTTTTCTGCCCAGCAGATCGATTGACTGGATTCCGGTAGTTCCTTCATACAAAGACATGATGCGGATATCTCTGTAAAGTTGTTGTATAGGAAAGTCTATGGTGAAGCCATATCCACCCAATATTTGAAGCGCATTGGTTACAGAACGAATTCCATGTTCTGATGCATATGTTTTCATGATGGGGGTAAGAATTTCCAAAAGCAGGAAATGATTTTCTTTTTCTTCTCCTGTGGTTACTTCACATAAATCATAGAGTCGGGTACATTCCATTCCCAATGATAGGGATCCGCCAACAATGGCTTGTTGTGTCAGTAACATGCGCTGCACATCGGCATGATTGATGATCATAACCGGGGGTTGGGTAGGATCTTTTTCGTTGTTTTTTCTTCCCTGCGGTCTTTGCTGGGCATAACTCAGGCTATATTGCATGGCTGCCATGGCAATTCCTGCAGCACACATACCAACGCTGATACGGGCACCGTTCATCATCTGGAACATATATGCCAGTCCTTTATTGGCTTCTCCCACAAGGTAACCATGGCAATTGTTGTGGTCACCAAAAACCAGGTGGGTAGTAGCATAACCTCTTTGTCCCATCTTTTGAAAATCACCTGCGCAATAAACATCATTGTCTTCCAGGGTCCCATCTGCGGTCGGTCTGAATGCCGGGATGATAAAAAGTGAGATGCCTTTTGTTCCGGCAGGGGCGTCTTTGATTCTTGCAAGGGTTAGATGAATAAAATTTTCTGCAGCACCATGTTGGCCTCCTGAGATGAAAATTTTCTGTCCCCGTATAAGGTAGTGTCCTTCCATTGTTGGGACAGCCGAGCTGGTAATATCACTTAGGGAACTTCCCGCTTGTGGTTCAGTGAGTGCCATGGTTCCTTGCCATTTCCCACTGAAAATTGGGGGAACATAGGTTTTTATTTGCTTTTCATTACCAAAGCTGGTAATAAGTCCGGCCGCACCACCCGATAGACCGAGATAGCCTTGTACGGCATTGTTGGCGGCTTGAAAAAGTAAGTGTCCGGTACTGAACAACATTTCTGGTAGTTGCAATCCACCTCTCTCAAAGGAGGCATTTCCACCAATCCATCCTTGCTCAGCAGCGATGGAGAAGATTTTTTTTAGTTGAGGATGGGTAGTCACCTTCCCTTTCCCGTCATACCGGGCGGGGGTTTCATCCATGGATTTGAAAAAAGGAAACATCTCCTGTGAAGCGAAAAGTCCGGCCGATTCAATCATCATCCATGCCTGTTCTTCATCCAGGTGTGCGTAGCGATTAAACTGAAAGAGATCCCGCAGCCGATGAACATCGAGCAGCAAAAATTTTAACAAATGTGGGTGGGCAAATGCTTGCATAGTGGATGAATATTAAGCAAAAATAAGACTTACCAGTTCAGCCGCACAAGCAGGTTTTTCGGCATGTTCAATTTCCATGGAACATTGAATGAAAAGCAAAGTTCCACCTTGTTTGCCCGGTTCTGTATGCGTGATGGTGGCATGGAGGCGAACCCGTTTTCCTGCCTCTACGGGAGTAATGAAACGTACTTTATTGGTACCGTAGTTGAGCATTTTATTTACGGAAGAGGCATCGATTAATTGATAGAGTTGACGAACGATGAGGGAGAGGGTAAAAAAACCATGGGCAATGATACGCCCTCCCGGTAATTCTTTGGCTGCTCTTTCTAAGTCAACATGTATCCATTGTTCATCACCGGTAAGTTTTGCGAATTCCTGAATCATGGGGGCAGTGATGGTGAACCATTCACCGGGCCCCAGTTGTTTTCCTATGAGATGTTGAAGGTCTTTCAGTTGACCGACATTTACTGAAGTTTGGTTGGGTGAAGGTTTGTTGGAAGGGAGCGAAGATTCCTTTTCTCCGGTGGCTAAAGGAGATGATTCAAGACGCAAGTCAATCAACGCTTTACCAATGACTTGTCTTTTTTGTAAAACTTTTAATGCCATCGGAGCATCCTCCAGTGCGAAGCTTCCGTGAATCAGGGGTTGAATTCTTTTCTGCATAAGCCATTCGAATATTTGTTGCATGTTTTGCCGGTGAGCAGCTGGTTCCTGTTGAAGAAAACTGCCCCAGAAAACACCATGGACGGAAAAGCCTTTGAGCAGAGGAAGATTGAGCGGCAGGGAGGGAATTTCTCCGGCAGCAAATCCAACAACAAGGTACCTGCCCTTCCATTGAAGTACACGCAATGCGGCGCCTGCTAGTTGTCCGCCAACAGGGTCAAACACAACATCAGCTTTTCCTCCCGGAATAGCAGCTGCAATTTGTGTAGGTTTTAGTGGTTCGTTGGTTAGTAGGGTATGTTGTGCTCCTTTTTGTTTACAGGCAGCTAATTTTGCTTCAGTACTTGCGGCAGCGATTACTACTGCCCCCATTTGGCTTCCTAGTTCTACTGCTGCTAGTCCGACACCACTTCCTGCACCCAGTACCAGCAACGTTTCTCCTGGTTGAAGTTGAGCCAGGTTTTTTAGTGCATAGAGAGATGTGCCATATTGATACGCGGAAGCAGCGGCAAGGGAAAAATCCATTTCCGGGGGTAGGGGAATGACCTGGTTTTGGTCAGCTGTGACCAGTTCAGCAAATCCTCCCCATCCTGTGATGGCGAGCACGCGATCACCGGTTTTAAAATGTTGAACTGCTTTGCCAACTGATACTATGGTACCGGCTACTTCGCCTCCGGGAGAAAAAGGGAGGGGTGGTTGAAATTGATACAGCCGTTGTATCAAAAGCAGGTCAGGGAAATTAACTCCACAGGCAGCTACTTTGATCAATACTTCATTTTCATTGGGAATCGGATCTGCAACCTGTTTCAAGGTAAGAAGGTCAGGTGTGCCATATTCGGTACATAAGACGGCTTTCATGGTTAAGATGGTTGGTGGAAAAGATTTATCGGTAGTGAGTAAATGAAAATACAATGAATCTCTGAGAGTTTCGTGGTATTTTGCTTTTAAATGTTTTAGGGGAAACATGGAAAGGATTGAATTTTTATTTTGGCTCTCGGCGTTTGTTCTCGGATATACGTACATCGGATATCCATTGCTGCTATTTGTATTGGTAAGCTGGAAGGAGAGGGGACGGAGCATGGAAGCAAATTCCATTGAACATTACCCATCGGTTACTTTGATTATTGCAGCATACAATGAAGAACAATGCATTGCAGCCAAACTTAAAAATTCTCTGGCACTTCATTATCCTTCAGAGCAACTGGAAATTTGGGTGGTAACAGATGGGTCAACTGATCGCACCAACGAGGTGGTAGAAAAGTTTCCGGGTGTAAAACTTTTTTATGAACCTGATCGCAAAGGCAAGTTGCATGCCATTCAGCGAGTGATGGCTGAGGTAAAAAGTGAGTGGGTTGTTTTTACGGATGCCAATGCTATATTGGTGCCAGAAGCCATCCGTTTTTTAATGGAGGCGGGCAGAAATAAAGAAGTCGGTGTAGTTGCCGGTGAGAAGCAGGTTCATGCAAACAAGGGGAGTGGCGAGGGTGAGTCAATGTACTGGAAGTATGAATCGCGTATCAAAGAGTGGGAAGGCCGGCTACATTCCGTTACCGGAACTGCCGGGGAGCTCTATGCAATAAGAGCATCTTTGTACACGCCGGTTTCAGCGGGTACTATTTCTGATGACCTTGAAATCGGATGGGCAGTTACTGAACGGGGCTATAGAATTGCCTATGCTCGATCTGCGATGTGTTTTGAGCATGAACCGGATCAATTCCCGTTTGCTTTCAGGAGGAGAGTAAGAATTGCCGGGGGTTCGGTGCAATCTGTTCTTCGGTTGCTAAGAAAAGGCAAGCGGGGTTGGCAAGTTGTTTTTTGGTGGGAAGTAATCAGCCACAGGGTATTTAGGTCATTGGTGGCACCTTATTGTTTGGTTTTATTGCTTGTTTTTAATGTAGGGTTGATTTCTTATCAATCAGTTTATGTATTGCTATTATTGGTTCAATTAAGTTGTTTAGGGATAGCTTTTTTGTTTTGGTGGTGTAAGCCCGGAGGTATCTTGGGTAGGTTGATGGTTATGCCTTTCTTTTTTCTCATGGCTCATTGGGCAATGATCTTGGGAGCCTGGTTGTTGATGCGAGGAAAGCAATCTGTTATTTGGGAGAGGATTCCCAGGAGTTTCCCTGATAACAAGTAAAAAAGAATGAATTGGGCATTTTTATTTATTTTGCACAGCAGAAGAGCCATTGATTCATAACAATTAAAGCATACAGCAGCGGTTATTGTTGTTGATTTCATTTCAGCGGAATTAAGATGGAATAGCGGGAAGCGAATGAAGAGAGAGATGAAATTTAAATAGGGTTCTTCTGCCGGATTTGAGTGTAAAAATTAATCGAGCTTTTTAAAAATAGCAACATGACAATTGATCAATTCAAGTTATTGAGTTTGCCGGAAAAGTTAAAAACCATTCGGTATGATGCCGAATTATTGGGATCGTATGAACGAAATGGGGAGCAGAATGGCCCCAAAACTCCCGGCGATATTTACTCGTTACATGATTTTTGGGTATTCCTAAGTGATGATGAGACAATGGTTATTCCTTCCAGAAGGAATCCGCTGCCTACTGAGGAGTAATTTTTCAATTGAATCTTGGAAAGATCCAATGTGTTGAAGCAAAGAAGTTGAATGTAAAATGCTACTTAAAGCAGTCGGTTCTATATGCTGAATTTTTTGCTAATTGATGATCATTCTGTAGTGAGGGCTGGTATCAGGCTCATCATCCAGCAACGTTTTTCTGATGCCAAAATTGAGGAAGCTGAAAATGAGAAACGGGCACTGGAAATTTTGAGGAGTATGTCGATCAATCTGATCTTGATGGATTTGAATATGCCCGACAGTGATCCGATTCGGTTGATTGATTTTATTACTTCCAATTATCCCAAAGTTGCCATCATTGTATTAACGATGAACGATGAAAATGTTTATGCCAAGCGGTTCTTCAAGTTGGGCATCAAAGGATTTCTGCATAAATCTTCCGACAACAACGAGATCATTAGAGCAATTGAGCAGGCCATGGTCAACCGTGTATATATGAGTGAAAACTTAAAACAAACGATTGCGGAGACTTATTTTACGGGTGTTTCGGAGAATCCTTTTGATGCATTGAGTGACCGTGAGTTTCAGGTGGTAAAGGAAATGTTGAATGGCAAAAGCATCAATGAGATTGCTGCTTCTTTGAGTATCAACACCTCTACAGTTTCAACTTACAAAGGAAAAATTTTCGAGAAATTAAAAATTGCCCACAACAATCTGGTAGAATTGATGGCGTTGGCGCGTCAGCATCGAATTCTTTGAATGGTTATTTGCGGGTACTTACTTCTTAGTTCTCCATTTGGAAGCAGGCTTTTCCGGTTGCATGAGCTGGAGATAAGGTTGCGCGGGCAAGTGCAGCGTAATTTGTGTTCCTTTATCTATGGAACTTTTGATGTGAATGCTACCTTTTAATTTTTGCATCAGATCGTACACTATTCTGTAACCTATTTGGGTACTTTCAGAAGTTTTCTTTGTGATCACGCCACTTTCCAGTTCGATGATTTTATCGGGTGAGATACCTGAACCGGTATCAGTGATAACAATGTATTGTAAGCGGTCATCCTGGTAGGCTGATATATCTATTTTTCCTGTCCGTGTATTTTTGATGGCATTATCTAGCAGATTGCGTAAAACAATCGAAAGGACACTAAAGTCTGACGTGATGGTAAAATAATCGGGTGCGCCTAAATTAAACTCTAATTTTTTTTCGGCTGCAATTTTAAAATAGACAGCGCAATTGTTTCGTATGAAATCATTTAGTTTTTCTGTAGTAAATGAAAGGTTTATATTTTTTTTTGTGCTGTTCAGCCATTGTAAGAGGTTGTTGACAAAGTTATTGATATCAAAAGTTGTTTGAAAAAGTTCAAAACTGAGGCGATGCAAATCCTGTTCATTGATTTTTGTATTGGACTCATAAAGTGAAGCTGCAATTTTATGAATAAAATTGAGTGGGGATTTCAGGTCGTGCATGACGATGCTGATCATTCTTTCTCGAAACGCCAGGCTATTGGTCAGTTCTACTTCATTGGCTTCAAGTTGCAGCAAGGAAAATTTGAGTGCTTCTGTTTTTTCCGCCACTGTTTTTTCTAGTATTTTTTTCTGTTTTCTTAATTGTATGAGCAGATAAGCTGCAATGACAGCAAAGATGACAAAGCCAACCATGAACATGTAGGCGAGCGGACTAAAAGCCCTTAACACAACTAACAGGGTTTCTCTATGCATCCTTTTTCAATTGCAGTCATACGCGAGGAAATTGGGAAGGTAGTAAATTTTACCGAATCAATCTTAATTTTTGATTTAAGTTTAGCTGTACAACTATATAGTATAGCTATATAGCTATTAAAAAGTAATGAAAAATCTAAAAAAAATCCTTCAAAAGCTATTTTTAATTAAAAATTATGTTATTTTCGTATTGTAGTTGGTTGTTGAGGCCATGAAAAGTTAGAATCCAGTTTCCTTCAATAGCCGGCGAGCTAGATTTAAAAGGTTGTTTTTTCTAGTTTGCCGGCTATTTAAATTAAAGAATGAGCCAGATTAAAATTATACACATAGCTATCAATAAAACGTTGAAAACTATATGTTTACACCAAATTCTATTCACATATTGTACTTTATATTCGCGAAATAGTAACATTGTTAAAGCAATGCTACAAAAATGTGAGTGATAGGTTAAACGTGGATCAGTGAAAAAGGATGAAAACGGAGGGGTGAGGCGAATGAAAAGGTGAAGAGAGAAAAAACAGAGTTAACATTTTTTGTTTATAATAGGTTTTGACTATCAGATCGAATGTAATCATATCGATTGTCCCCGCGCTGTGCATGTTTCAAGCGGCTGTGACTCTACTTGGCATTTATTTGCTGGGTAAGTTTACTGCGCGCTGCATTCTTTTTTTAATGCAGAATTATCCCTCACTTCTGCCCGCTGCTATTCCGGATGCAGCAGGCAATTCTCCTCTCGATTCCCTCTCCTTACAGCCATTGCTGTTTCCGGTATCTGCTGCTGTGCATGCAAAGCAAACTAGGGTGAAAATCAATTTGATGCTGCTTGCTGGTCCGCCCTCGAGTAAAGGTCCCCCGGATTTCATTACAAGGGATTCCCCGCCAGAAGTGCCGGCCTTTCTCCTTTCATATCATTCATTGTTTCGAATGTTTATTTATGAGTCACTGATCAAAACCATAGATTCATTTGCTTTTAGCATGAGAAAACCTGCCGCAGTTCTGCAACCTGCGGTTGTGTCGTTGATTGAAATGGAGGAGCCTGTTTATTTCGGTCACATTAAACTGTCAGTAGCTTGAGAGGAATGATGACCATATTATCATTTTTCATCTTCGGAAGGAAGTGGATGTTTCGCTCCCTGCTATTAGGTTTGGCAACATTTGGTTTTGCCGGTAAATCTTATAGCCAGTGTACTACACCGGTAATAGGGGCTAAAGTAGTAGCAACCTGTTCAGGTGTTAGTTTCTCTATTTCACCAACAGATGGGGTAAACGGAGATATTGTTCCTGGAACTACGGTTTATTCCTGGAATGCACCTGCAGCCATTGCTGGTATTTCCGGACTGGCAGGTGCCACCAATGCGACATTTTTCAGTGGGACCTTGACTAATTCAACCGGCGCCCCAATTACTTTAACCTATTTAGTTACGCCCGCCTCTTTCACTTGCACAGGTGCTTCCTTCACTGTTACCGTGACGGTAAATCTAAATGCTACCATCAATCCACTCTCGACCACCGTTTGTACGGGTGTTTCATTTAATGTAACACCGACCAACGGAGGTGGCAATATAGTTCCGGTTGGAACTGTATATACTTGGGAAACCCCTGTACCAGAAAACGCATCTTTAACGGGTGGTGTTGCTTCTTCATTTTCATCCACCCACCTATTTGGAAATATTACCAACCCCACCCATACAGCGTCTTATGTTCAGTACACAGTAACACCCACCTTCGGCTCTTGTGTAGGTCCCAATTTTATTGTTGACGTTCATGTTGATCCGAGACCGGCTATCAATGCAATGAGCGCAACTTTCTGCAGTGGGGTGGTTACGGTAACTCCGGTTCCTGCAACCAATGGGGAAAACGGTACAGTACCTTTCAATACTTTTTATTCATGGGGTGCACCTACCCTTTCAAGTGCATCACTTACTGCAGGAGGCGCGGGAAGTAAAGCGGGTAGCATTACCGTTAATTTGATCAACAATAGCAGTACACAACAATCAGCCGTATATACAGTAAATCCTTCTGCAGGTGGTTGTGCGGGTAACCAGTTTACCCTTACTATTTTCGTGAATCCGTCTCCTTCCATCAATAACATTAGCCTACCCATTTGTTCCGGGAGTAGTTTCTCCGTCTCTCCTGTGAGTGGAGTAAATGGATTTGTGCCTAATGGAACGCAATATACCTGGGCATTTCCTATTTACAGCAATGCTTCAGTAACCGGAGGAAATTCCCGCAGTAGTGTTTCTTCAAGCATCTTTGATGGTCCACTCAATAACCCTACGTCCCCACAACAAACGGCATCTTACAGAGTGTCACCCAGTGTCGGAGCTTGTATTGGTGCAAGTTTTACTCTTACTGTTTCAGTAGATTCGAGAGCTGCTATTACAGCCATGACTGCAGTTGCCTGCAGCAATTCTTTATTTACCATCAACCCGGTGAATGGTACGAATGGTTTGGTTCCTGTAAATACGACCTATGCCTGGAATGCACCAACCGGTGCGGATATCGGAAACGGTCAGCCGGGTAGTGGCCAGCTTTTCATCAGCGGTACACTCAACAATGCTGCCAATGACCCACGAACAGCTACTTATTTGGTAACTCCTTCGACTGGTTCTTGTTCCGGAAGTCAGTTTACTTTAACGGTTACGGTCAACCCGGCGCCGGTAATCAATCCGATTTACAGAACCATCTGCACCGGTACTTCCTTTGCTTTGACCCCAACTACAGGAGTAGATGGATTTGTGCCTGCAGGAACAACTTTCACCTGGGATCCCCCTATTTACAGCAATGCTTCACTTACCGGGGGCTCCTCGAGAACCACGCCTTCCTCTCATATTTTTGATGGCCCGCTCAACAACCCTACCAACAATGAGTACACAGCTTCCTACAATGTAAAACCACAGCTTGTGGGTAATTGCCAGGGTTCCAGCTTTTCTTTGGTTGTTTCAGTTGTTGCCAAACCTACCATCAATGCCATGAGTACTGTGGTTTGTGGTGGAACTCCTTTTGTGATTAATCCGGTAAATATTTTAAATGGTATTGTTCCTGTAAACGTTCGTTATGACTGGGCGGTACCGACAGGAAGCAATATCGTAAATGGTCAGCCCGGTATCAACCAGACTTCCATCCGTGGTAATCTAATCAATGATGCAAACAGCCAACGTACTGCTACTTATATCATAACTCCTTATGTGGGTGGATGTATCGGTAATCCCTTTACCCTCACTTTGTTTGTTGATCCGGCACCCTTGCTCAATTCTATCAACAGAACCATTTGTTCAGGAACTTCATT
>JBJTTC010000126.1:0-3924 GCA_046079965.1 Sediminibacterium sp.
TGTTTGGCTTCCGGCTTATATGGCATTCAACATAACATGAAGCTAAATCAACCTGCAGTTATTGGTAATGGTTACCAGGATATGTCTTATGGTCGTTTTCCCAACTCTTTGTCTACTGCTACAACAATGATGAAAGAATCATCACTTGCCAAAGAATTACTTGGTAAGACTTTCGTGCAACATTTTACCGAAACCCGCGAATGGGAAGTAAAACAATATGCAAAAGCTGTCACCGATTGGGAAACTCGCCGTTATTTCGAAATAATATAACAATTGCTGATATGTCTGTAGTTCAATTTAATTTTCCTACTATCATCCGATTTGGTGCAGGTGCTGTTGAAGAAATGCCTGCCTTTTTATTAGAACAAGGATGTCGCCGCCCATTATTGGTTACCGATTCAATAATTGCTGCACTACCTTTTTTTAATGCGATAGTTGCAAGTATGGTTACAGCTGGTTTAAATGTCTCTGTATTTAAAAATATTCATAAAAATCCAGTTAAATCTGATGTGTATTCCGGTACCGATGAATATGATGTTCATCATTGCGATTCAGTAATTGGATTGGGAGGTGGGGCTGCAATAGATGTAGCCCGTGCAATTGTATTAAGGGTTTATCATCGAGAGGATCTTTTCAAGTATGATGATTTGATTGGTGGAGATATCTACGTTACTGGTCCTGTTCCTGTATTTGTAACCATACCTACCACTGCAGGTACCGGCAGTGAAGTAGGACGGTCGGCAATCATAGCTGACGATGTTACCCATCAGAAAAAAATATTATTTAGTCCAAAATTACTGGCTATTCGTGTTTTTGCCGATCCGCTTCTAACAATGGATTTACCCCCTGCCGTAACTGCTGCTACGGGAATGGATGCACTTACACATAATATGGAGGCGTTACTGGCAAAAAATTATCACCCCATTTGTGAGGGTATCGCACTAGAGGGTATCCGATTAATTGCTGGTTCTTTGGTGACCTCCGTTAAAGCACCCACTCTTCAATCCAGGTCGGATATGTTACTCGCATCTATGATGGGAGCAATTGCATTTCAGAAAGGCTTAGGGGTTGTTCATTCACTGGCACATCCCATGTCTGCTTTGCTCGATACGCATCATGGTTTGGCCAATGCAGTTAATTTGCCATATGGCCTTGAGTTCAATATTTCATGTGCTGTCGATAAATTTACTCGTATGGCGCAAGTTTTACCAATAGAGCAAAAAGATGGATACGGAGTTATCAGTTGGGTACGTCACATCAATCAGCAAATTGGAATTCCTTCCCTGTTGCGCGAAGTGGGCGTACGTGAAGAGCATCTTGAAACCCTGGCAAAGCTGGCTTTAGACGACTTTGCACATCCCAATAACCCCCAGCCAGTTAGTCTGGATGATTTTAGAAAGCTATATGCAGCTGCACTTTAACCTATGAATGAATCAATAGTTATTGGTATCAGTTTATCTAACACGCGATTTGAATATTATCCTAATTGGATTTTAGGAAATGATTTGCATATTCGAGTTGTATTATTGGCTGCTGACTTAGCAAGTCAAAATTTGCTAGCAACCTGCGATGCTTTGGTCTTGACAGGTGGTACAGATCTGCATCCATCAACCTATAATAGTAGCCAACTCCGATACCCAAATGCTCCTGTCTTAGGGTGGGATGAAATGCGCGATCATTTTGAACAAGACCTTTTCCGACAGGCATTGATTGAGAAAATTCCGATTCTTGCGATATGCAGAGGAATGCAATTGGTAAATGTTACTCTTGGCGGAACATTGATCCCCGATTTGGAAGAAAATGGAAAAAATAACCATAGGAGGACTGAAAGTGGTGATGGAGAACATCTGATTCAGATTTTACCGAAAACTCAGTTGTCAGCATTAGCCGAAGTTGAAGACATGTTCATCAATAGCGCTCATCATCAGTCGGTAGACCTATTGGCCGATGATCTTATTATTAGTGCTATGTCGCCTGATGGAGTGATTGAGGCAGTCGAATGGAAGATAGCTGCAATCCATCCGCCAATGTTGGCAGTTCAGTGGCACCCCGAGCGAATGGGAAATTCACCAAATGAAGATAATCTCTCAAAAAAACTGAGAAATTGGATATTGCAACAAGCAAAAATTTTTCATGAAAGCAAGCAAGAGAGAAAAAGTTTATTTCAATGAAATCTTCTATAGCAACAAAAAAATAATTTATGGCAGCGAACAAGATAGATGTAATTAATCCTTTTAATCAACAATTGATACGCCAGATTGATGCTGATAATGAATTTACTGTAAAAGATAAATGGGAGCATGCAAAAAATTCGCAACTCAAATGGAGCCAGTTCACGCTTGCCGATCGAGTTTCAAGGTTACAAAAGTTTAAAGAATTATTATTATCTAATATTGATAGTCTATCTGAGTTACTTACCGATGAAGTAGGGAAGCCCATTTCACAGTCGAGAAATGAAATAAATGGGGCTTGTTTTAGAATTGAATGGTTACTTTCTCATGCTGCACAATATATTGGTGAAGAGTGGATGACCACCTCTGGAGATACTCATGAAAAAATAGTATATGAGCCACTTGGAGTAATAGCAAATATTTCAGCATGGAACTATCCCTATCTTGTCGGTATGAACGTTTTAATTCCGGCGTTGCTTACAGGGAATGCTATTCTATATAAGCCATCTGAACTGGCATCTTTAACAGGAATGGCCATACATAAATTATTTATTGAAGCAGGGGTTCCTGAAACAATCATTCAAATTATTACAGGCGCAGGTGAAGTAGGAAACTATCTTCTGGATTTACCATTGGATGGATACTTTTTCACAGGCTCATACCATACAGGAAATAAAATTTACCAAAAAATTACACACAGAAGAGTAGCTTGTGGATTAGAGATGGGGGGAAAAGACCCTTTATATGTAACGAATGAGGTTGCTGATATTGTATCTGTCGCTAAAGCGACAGCAGATGGCGCATTTTATAACAATGGTCAGAGTTGTTGTTCTGTTGAAAGAATTTATGTACATGCAGACGTATATAATGAATACTTAAATGCTTTTGTAGCAGAGGTGAAACAATACTCAATAGGAAATCCACGAGATGAATCAGTATACATCGGCCCCCTTACCCGAAAAGAACAAATTTTTTTATTAGAAAATCAAGTACAAGATGCGCTTGCAAAAGGAGCAGTACTTCACTGTGGGGGGAAACCAATATCCGAAAATGTCGGTAATTATTTTTTACCTACAGTGTTATCAGAAGTAAATCATCAAATGCTGGTCATGAAGGAGGAATCTTTTGGACCCGTTATAGGCATTATGCGCGTGACAAGTGATGAAGAAGCTGTCCAGTTAATGAATGATAGTGTATATGGACTTACTGCTTCGGTTTATACCAAGCACGAAAACAGAGCCATGGCTATTATGGTACAATTAGATGCAGGTAGTGTTTATTGGAACTGCTGTGACAGGGTTAGTCCGGCTCTACCCTGGAGTGGCAGAAAGCACAGCGGATTGGGCAGTACACTCTCTCATGCCGGATTGCGGGCTTTTACCCGCCCCAAAGCCTATCATTTAAGAGGGTAAAATGTAATATACTTAGGTATTGATTAGTACTGTTGGGTTACCTTTTTGTCTATAGCGTATTAAGGGTAAAAATTTGACAATGATACAGAAGACTTTGTACAAGACGAAGGAATATTCAAAAGTGAAATTTTCTATAGATGCAGCCGATGCAGCGCAAGCTGAAGTAGTTGGTTTGCATGGGAACTGGGAAAAGGGTATTGAAATGAAGAAAAAGAAAGATGGCACCTTTTCTGTAGAAATAAACCTTCCTAAAAATACACGCCACGAGTTTAAATACAGACTGAACAACGCGGAATGGCTGAATGAACCGGCAGGTGATGGTGAAGTGACCAATGTATTTG
>JBJTTC010000127.1:0-8979 GCA_046079965.1 Sediminibacterium sp.
GGTTAAATATGACTTCGCACTATTTAGTCTGGGTGTGATGGAAAAATACTAATATGCATTCGAAAGTTTTTCAACTTTAATCATGCAAGCAGAAATCATCCGATGGGCGACAATGAGTCCGGAAGAACTCGCAAAAGAAATCAATCATCTCATTGTGTATGACTTTGCAGCACTGGTTCAAATATTATACAGATTAGATGTGAGTGAAGCAAAGCTCAAAATGGTACTGGCTGAAAATCCCCGGCAAGATGCCGGTATGTTAATAGCTGCATTGATCATTGAGCGCCTCAAAAAAAGAGAAGAAATGAAAAAGCAATTTCCGGGGGAGGAAAATATTCCTGAAGAAGATCGTTGGTAATTTTGTTTATTGCGGGGGCAATAATTCATCTATGCGCCGGAAACTATAGCCATTTTTCTTCACCATTTGTATGATGTCTTTCAGTTCATGGTACAACTTTTCTTTTCTTCTCGGGTCAGTTCCTACATGAATTAACAATATAGCTCCATTCAATCCTGTTGGTTGTTGTTCCATCGCCTTGTCAAGAATGGCACGAATTTGCTTATTTGTCTTGTAGGATGCGCCCATCTCCGGATAGGTATAATCAGCAGGTGTTCCCAGGCTAGGCGTACAACTGAAGAGCCGAACGCCCGATTCATTCAACCAGCCCGCTACCTCTTCATTCCACCACTCATAGGGAGGAATGTACCAGCCCCGGGCAACTTCCCCGGGTAGACCGATTGAGCGCATGGCCGCAAGATTGTTGCGCAGATCTTGTAGCAATGAGTCCTTTTTCACCAAAGTACTATCACGTTTTTTCCAGTCATTGTATAGCAGATGTTGATCAGAGTGCGGACCGAGTAAATGACCGGAACGATGTAAGAGTTGTATTTCCTTATGAAAAGCAGTATTCCGATAAAACCTTCCAGTAAAATAAAAAGCCGCTTTCACGTTTTCCTGCTGCAGTGTTGTTCGAATTGGCTGCATTCCTTCCCCCCACTCATCCCCTGTAAAAACAAGTGCCAATTCTTTTTTATTCCTGTCACCACGAATGACCGCACCTTTCAATTTTTCCTCCTCAAACTGATTCATTGTTGAAGATTGTCCCTGCAAGGCAGCCAGCAAATAAATTAAACTTGCAGTGCCATCCATGGTTGGCTCATTCGTACTGTAGTCCCCATAATCATCATGATAAACTGCAAGATCACTTTGAAAGGGTGCGTACTCATCGGGGTTCATCAACTGAATACCAATCAGATTTTTATAGATGGAAGTATATACCGGACCGTCAATCAATCCCCCGTCAATGGGATAATTTTTTAAGTGGGTAAACGCCGAATGCGGATCTACAGGCGTATCACCTTTTTCTGGTAATCCATATACCATACTAGTACCCCAGGGATTGCATCCAAACAGCCAATCAATATTGGCCTGCTCCAATTCCAGGAATGAGGTATCTCCTGTCAACTGCCTGTACCAGATGCATTGTATGGCAAACTGCACTGTCAGGTTGTTGCTGCACCAGATAAATGGTATGCCCCGCAGGAAGGCGTTCTTGTTGGCACGTTGCTCAATGATTGCAATGCCCTGCCGATAAAAATTAGTAATCTCTTTTCTTGCAGAACCTTTTAATGTTGAGGCAAGTTCTGCATGCCCCTCATTGATAAAAGGATACCATTGATAATGATTGGCAGTATCCCGTATCATCCAGGGTGTAACCGGCTCTTGTCGTGCAAATTGAATTGCCTTTCTCTGCCAGCCCGTATCTTTATTGCGATTCATTTTATACATGGAAGTGGCAGCCAATTCCATGTCATCGACAAAATTCTCTTCGGCATAAATATAGGGAGAACGTACCGAAGCAGTCTGTGTAAAGCCCGGCTTTTGCAACGCATAGTCCCATGCAGAAAATGCTTTTGCAGTCAATTGCTGTGAATACAGCGAATCAGTTGATTGGAAAACAGAGGCACCCAGTGCAAAGGCGGAAGTGAATTTTCCTGCAATGGAGGAAATGCCGGTAGTCGCATTCATGAAGCGACCTCTTTGCTGGGGTTGTCCATTCACAAAATAAACAGGTCGCTCAAAGCCCTTTCCATAATAGGAATCTTCTTTTGGTATGCGCATGTTGACATGGTCTCTATCATCACCCAATTGATTGAACATCCAATCAGCCCGGGGGTGCATTTTGAGTAACCAGTCCATCCCCCAACGAGCTTCATCTAACACATCGGGCATCCCGTTGGAACCGGGCAAACCATTGGATTGATGTTTATCGCTGAATACCTTCGGATAATCTCTAAAAGCAGCCAATAATTGCCAGGTAGCATTGGCACTTGTACTACTGTATTGTAAATAATCACTGGCATCGTGCCATCCGCCTGTCGCATCAATATGAGTACTATCGGGCATCGGACCATAGAGGGTATAGCCATCATGCGTGTGACAACTGTCTCGCAGAAAGGGATTAAATCCGCTTCGTTGTTGTCGCATATATCGAAGGCAGAAATCTGCCGTTCCCTGATAAGCTGTATCACTTATGCAAAAACAGGTGATCGGCTGTTGCCTGCCTGTAAATAGTATTTTCCCGGCTTCCGCCAGGATGAAAACCCAAGTCGTGCTGTGGAGGAAAATGGACCATAAGCACCATATCCGGAACTTGCCTTCCCTCTATAAACCACCCTACCGGTAAGTGCATGCACCAATTCAAAGTAAAGAGGAATATTTGTTCCCTTACTACACCAAACTGCCTGCTTGATGGCGCGGGTAGTGTAGCCCAATTGATTGATTCGAATCCAACTGCTGTCGGCAGACATTTTCGCTGTCGCAGAAAAAGTCAAAACAATCAAAAGAGGTATTGCTAGCAATCGCATTGGAAAAAATAATAAAAATAAAATTACAACTCTACCGCGAGCTATCGTGAATAAACACAAGGGTCATCAACACAGGAAATCATCACAGATCACCCAATTGAGGGCGCAAAATAATGTCTTCCACCACGGCGGCTGGAGACAGACCGGCTGCAGCAACAATCATTCGGGCTATATCATCGGCCTGCATGATTCGATCCGGACTAACACCTGAACCTTCCCAACTCGGACTCATGGTCGCACCGGGAAAAACACCCGTTACTTTTATTCCCTCTGTTTTTAGCTCTTCCCGCAGGTTGGCAGAAAAACCTGCCAACGCATACTTGCTGATTCCATAGCTTCCGCCATGCGGATAAGCCTTCAAAGAAGCAATCGAACATATATTGAAAATATGGCCTGTGCCGGCGGCCTTCATGGCGGGCAACAAAGCGCGAGTAAGATGATAGGCAGAAAAAAGATTTATATTCATCAGTTGCTCAAGGGTACCGGCAGGCTCCTCGCCAATTGACCCCTGAATGAACTGGCCTGCATTATTTACCAATATTTGGGGAACACCGATTTTCAATACCCACTCTGCAAAAGCCGTTGCTTCTGAGAACTGGGAAAGATCTGCCGGGGAAGCATAGAATTGTCGATCAGGATAACGGGTCTGTATTTCTTCCATGGTTTGATAAAGTGCTACCTCTCCACGACTACAAAGGAATAGATCATAACCGGCAGCGGCAAAATGATGGGCGATTGACTTTCCTATGCCACGGGAAGCTCCGGTAATGACTGCTTTCATACTACTTTATTTGGTTGATCAAATTTCAGTGATTTTTGTGGATTACGAGCGGTGTATAGCCGCTTATCTGTAATTTGTGGGCATGAAATATCGACATATTTTTTTCGATTTGGATCATACTTTGTGGGATTTCGAAACCAATGCAAGAGAATCACTATTTGACCTGTTTAAAACACTTCAGCTGAATCAAAGAGGTATTAATGATTTCAACGCCTTCTATACCCGTTATTCCTACCACAATCATCGTCTATGGGAAAAATATACCCGTGGAGAAATCAAACAAGATGAATTGCGCTGGAAAAGGATGTGGTTGACATTGCTCGATTTTAAATTGGCCGATGAAGCCCTTTCAAGAAAAATGGCAATAGATTTTTTACAAATACTGCCCACTAAGAATAATCTTTTTCCATACACACGGGAGATTTTGTCTTATCTAACCAACAAACACTATGCGCTGCATTTGGTAACCAATGGTTTTGAAGAAGTACAACACAATAAATTGAAACATGCCAACTTAAGTTCCTTTTTTAAAGTGGTTACCACATCGGAAGCCAGCAATAGCCTGAAACCACAAAAAGAAATTTTTGAACATGCCCTACGGGAAGCTGGCGCAAAAAGGGAAGAAAGCATTATGATTGGTGATAATCCGGAAGCTGATATACAGGGAGGCATCAATGCGGGTATAGATACTATTCTGGTGAACCATACCGGATTAAATTCTGAAATTCAACCAACATTCATGGTTTCCCATTTACAGGAATTAGAGCCATTGTTCTAAAGAACTAAAAAAAATCCCCTTCCAATTACGGAAGAGGATGAATAATTTTTTTGTACGCGTGATTACGCTTTTTTTACAGTCTTAGGAGCAGAAGTTGAAGTCTTCTTATCACCTTTTTTGCAGCATTCTTTTTTACCGCACTCTTTTTTGTCACCGCATTTTTTTCCCTCACAGGCATTGGTAACACCGGCTCCGAGTAAAAAAGCAGCTGTAGCTAAAACCAGTACTTTTTTCATAAACATTGTTTTTTAATGTAGGTAAAGATACGAATTTGTAGATATTTTAAACAACAATATTGTTAAATCATTGATTACCATGTTGCTAAAACAGTCACTCCGCCCTGAACTACCTGATTTAACTGCACTTGAATCCGGGTTCCTACCGGGAGCAAAACATCCACCCGACTCCCGAACTTAATGAATCCGAATTCTTCACCCTGAACAACTTTCGTACCCGCTGGCGTATAATTGCAGATCCGCCTAGCAAGAGCCCCTGCTATTTGTTTGTATAAAATCTCGCCACGAGAGTGGCGGGTTACAACAGTCCATCTTTCATTATCAGTCGATGACTTGGGATCCCAGGCAACCAGGTATTTTCCGGGATGATACTGATTATAAACTACTTCCCCTGAAACCGGATTGCGGTTGACATGTACATTAGCAGGACTCATGAAAATACTAACCTGAATACGGTTGTCCTTAAAATATTCCTGTTCAGTAACTTCTTCAATTACCACTACTTTTCCATCCGCAGGACAAATGATCTGATTTTCACCGCTGGTAAGTACTCTTTTAGGTATCCGGAAAAAAGATACCAGAAAAAGAAAAACACCCATCGTTAGCAAAAATAATACAACGGCTATTGTAGGAAACTCATCACTTAAAAGTGAAAAGCTGGTCAAATTGAACAATCCAAATACGAGTGCAGCAACAGCAATCGTTTTATAGCCTTCCCTGTGTATAGTCATGACAAACAATTAAAGAACAAAGATAGTCGGGATTAACGAATAATTCTATGCAGCGAAGATAGTTAGCCACTATACCAAAGACAGAAAACCAACCCAACTATTGTAGCTGCGATGAGCAGAGAGTCAAAGCGATCGAGGAAACCACCATGCCCCGGCATGATCTGTCCACTATCTTTAACTCCCGCCATTCTTTTCAGTTTACTTTCCAGCAAATCGCCCCATGTGCCTGCTATCGCTGTAAGGCTGGTGAGAACAAGTACCGGAATGATCGGTAAAAGAAAATAATATGTGGCAGTAAAGGTAACTACCAGAACAGATAGAACCAATCCACCCAGCGTCCCTTCGATGGTTTTTTTGGGGGATACGGGAGACAGAGGTGTTTTACCAATCAAAGAACCTACCAGGTAAGCCATGGTATCGTTCACCCAAATAGTCGCAATCAGCATTGAAGGCATTACATAGTCAGGCTGATCGGCAAAAACCCGGTGGTGGATATTGCCATATAAGCACATCATAAAATAGCAAGCAAGAGATACATAGAGAAAGCCGGACAAGGCATAAATTGAATGACGAAAGTTGCGGGTTCTATTAAAAAAGAATTCATTCAGAAAGAACAATATAAAAAAAGCAATAAAAAGATTCTGACCCCAATGAGAAAATTTCATTTCACCCATTCGAAAAGAATCCATACACCCACTGAGTACAAAGCCCCCTCCGGCAATTTGGATACTCGCAGGATGAATGAAATTTACTTGCCGGTATGATGGGTCAATTTGAAAAAGTAATTTTTTATACTCATACCAACATCCAAAATGAATGAAAATAAATAGCAACAGATAGCTCCACTGATTCCAAAATATACCAGAAAGCATTATTGCAACAAAGAAAACAGCAGTGATGGCTCTGGTTTTTAAAACCGCCAATTGTAGAGGCATAAATTAATACCATTTAATTTAACCGGTTTCCCAGAATAATCAACTCTGCAGCAGGTAGCATTTGCTGAGGAACATAAATTTCTGCTGTTCCCAGCAAATAAGCGCTGTCTTGTTTATTAAGTAATTGTACAGGAAACCCGTTCTCTTCCAGCAAACCTTTCAGAATGGAAGCTTCTGTTAGATTTTGAGTTTCAAATACACGAACCCAATGTTCAGGCATCTGACTGATTATTTAATTTAAACAAAGATGGTGTTTGCTCCCAATATTTCCGACTGGCTCCAATAAAAAAACGAAACATAAAAAATAAGGATACCACTGAAATCATCCCTGCCAACAATGGAATTTTTTGATTGATCACTTCTTTTGTAGAGATACCATTGCGATCTGCCCAGAACAGAGCAACTACAATCATTGCATTATTTAAAAAATGAAATAATATGGACAACCAAATATTTTTTCCATAATAATATACCATGCCTAATAAAAAACCCAATGCCAAGCGGGGAATAAAACCATATACTTCAAAATGTATGGCACTGAAAAAAAAGGATGTGATGAATATTCCCATAAAAGGATTTTTTATTATCCCTATGAAAATGGGTTGCAGCGCAGATCGAAACATCAGCTCCTCTAAAATGGCGGGCGCAAGGGCAACAGTCAGAATCGCTAGAATTAAATCTATGATCCGAGGCATCTGAGCCATCGCCATTACTGTTCGCTCATAATTTTCTTCCATAGCCTTGGCTTTTATCTGCCATTCTTTGGGCAAAGGAATTAATTGATTCAATTCTGAAAGCATTCCGGTAAGTCCAACAGAGGCAATTACAATGAGTACAACCCATCCTATTTGCTGTCCGTTGATGTTACTGTTGAACCCAAGTCGGCGGAATGACTGGTTACCCATTAATTTGGCATAAAGTATGGGGGGGAGTCCAAAAGAAATTACAGAAAAAGCAGTATTCAATAATCTTGACATGTTGGCATTTTCCGGCTTCATCATTTGATTTCCCAACTGATTCATAGAAGTATGAAAAATGAACTGCCCCAGGAAATACATGGCAGCTCCACTTGCCATGAAGCACAATCCAGTAAGAGACAACAACAAAGCCAGTTGAGTAGGATAGCGCTGGAATAACGTGTTGGAAAGCATCATACGTTTGTCGCGGAGTTGTACCTTTGCAAATCGGACCGAAAGATAAGAATGTTTTTTCAGCCCACCCATAATAGTAAATGGTACTGATAGATTCCATACAACTACCTGATTTTCCGTTGCTGCTGGCACCCATGGAAGATGTGAGTGATCCACCTTTTCGTGCTGTTTGCAAAGACAATGGTGCCGACTTGATGTACACCGAATTCATCAGCAGTGAGGGATTGATCCGCAATGCCATCAAAAGCAGGCAGAAACTCGACATATTCGAAGAAGAGCGACCTGTAGGCATTCAGATTTTTGGGGGAGATGAGGAAGCCATGGCATTGAGTGCGGCCATTGTTGAAACAGTTCATCCTGACCTTCTCGATATCAACTTTGGTTGTCCCGTCAAAAAAGTGGTTACTAAAGGTGCCGGCGCAGGCGTATTAAAAGACCTGGAGTTAATGGTATCACTTACAAAGGCAGTGGTCAATAGTACGAAGTTGCCGGTAACAGTGAAGACCCGTTTGGGTTGGGATGAACAAAGCAAGAACATTGAAGAGGTAGCCGAGCGACTGCAGGATGTGGGCATCAAAGCGTTGGCAATTCATGGCAGAACACGAGCGCAGATGTGCAAGGGTGAGGCAGACTGGTCACTGATCGCCAAAGTAAAGAACAATCCCCGCATACACATTCCCATTTTTGGTAACGGGGATATTGATAGTCCGCAAAAAGCAGCCGAATACAAAAACCGATATGGCGTTGATGGAATAATGATTGGAAGGGCGGCGATCGGCTATCCCTGGATCTTTCGGGAAATCAAACACTATTTACAAATGGGTACTGTAATGGCGCCCCCCACATTGGAAGAGCGAATTGCTGTTTGCGAAAAGCATTTACGCAAATCACTGGAATGGAAGGGCCCGATGGTGGGTATATTTGAAATGAGAAGGCATTATGCCAACTACCTGAAGGGATTACCCAATATCAAAGAGTTTCGTCAGAAGCTGGTTACTTTAATGACGGAGGAAGAAATTGTAGAGGTACTGCAGGAAGTAAACAAGACTTATGATGGCTATGCCTTTGAAAGAGCACCTATTGAGTTGATCAATTATCATGAGAAGTGTCCGGTGTAAGACAATACTTTTCTTTTCCTATTTCAGTGCCACAATAAACTCTGGTGATTTCGGATTGATTTGGGGTGCAAAAAAATTGGTGAGCACCCCCTCCTTGTTAATCAAATATTTGCTGAAATTCCATACAGGTGCCCGCTTGCACCAGCCATTTTGTGTGGTATCACTCAACCACTTGAACACAGGATGCTGCTCCGGGCCTTTCACAACACTTACTTTCGACATAATAGGAAAGGTAATCCCATAATTAACCTTACAGAATTGCTCTATCTCCGCATCCCCCTTTTTTTCCTGCTGCTTAAAGTCGTTGGCAGGAAACGCCAAAATCACCAGATCCTTGTTTTGTTGATGAATTGCTTCCAACTCTTCATACTGAGGCGTATA
>JBJTTC010000128.1:0-6818 GCA_046079965.1 Sediminibacterium sp.
GAATTATGGGATAGTTCAGGGGAGCAGCAAGTACCAGGAGTCGTTGGAGTTGATGTCGCGGAATTTATCTGAATCGACGAAGGCGTTTTCGGATTTCAAGGTGAATGTGATGCGGGTATCTGCATCGTTCATAGAGTTGCATGAGATCAGTGAAGACATCAGGGAGTTACAGATCAATTTGCAGAAGATGGCTGCGATATCGGTGATATCATCCGACAAGATGAATTTGTTCCAGGAGCAGCTGGAGGGATTGAACAATGCAATTTATCGTTTCAATAATGTGTCGGGCCAAATCATTAATACATTTAAACAAATAGGATAAAAAAATGGCAGCAATTAATAAAAATAGGTATAGGCTGATTACATTGTTGTATGTGATATTCGTCTGCCTTTCTGTATTGAATATACCTTCTTCCCTGTTAGACTCCAGCTACTATTCAGTTAAAACAGTAGAATACCAGGAAAAAGCTCGCCTGGAGCAAGTGAATTTTGCTAACCAATTGATTGGCGACGAAGCGGAGAAATTATCAAATGATTCTGCCAAGACCTATCTGGCCATACAAAACCGCATACACAAGTCGTATGAGATGTTGGAAAAATTTGATCAGCACATCCAAAAAAGATTGGCTGACCAGAAAACGGACGTATGGCAAGAATTTAACAGCACCAGACGAATGGAAGAAATTTTTCTGGAAAAGGAAGGGAATGAAAAAAGAAACAATATTCAAAAAGTATTTGACGAATTGTTCGATTTGGTCAAATTCCTCAATTCCCAACCCCTGCAAATTGATACTTCCATCAAAACCCTCATACCTGTAGTAGAGATCATCAAAAGCAAGGTGGGAGGAAAAGAGTATGAATGGGACCGGTACTTGTTTTTGCACAAGCCCGTTGCTATTAGTTATTATCACTTAAAAAGAATCAAATTGCTGTTGCTGGATGTGGAGAATGTTTACCAGCTGGCTGCCCTTAAAACGATTGGATATGTTCAGGCATTTTATTCCTTACAGACCAATACAACTGTTCTCTTCAAACAGGGGGAAATGAGTAAAGTACTGGATGCCGAAAAACAGGCAGAAATCATGAAGCGACTTAAAGACGAAGTGAACAAGAATACCAGCAATTCCAATTCTGATGTGGCTTCCAATGATGAGCTGGTCAAGAGACTGAACAACGCTCTTCAAAACGAAATTTTCTTTGTGGGCATCAAAAACCAGATATTGAAGAGTTTGAACTACAGTGCTACCGGTGATTTTGGCATTCAGGTTTTTCCTGAAAACGCTTCGGTCTTGACTAAAACCGGCAATGATTATTACCTGTACTTTAAAAAGCCAGGGTTATTCACCATTAAGTTCATAGATAAACGAACTAGTGACAATAAATTATTATTTGATAAAAGAGTGGATGTATCCCTCTTACCCAATCCTTTGATTAAGCTCAATACAGAAAGTATGACGAACAATATTCTGAATGTTCGTGATTTATTGAGTTCGAATCGATTGATTGCCTACATGGGCTCCAGCGCCTTTAAAAATTTCCCGGGACGCATCAATGGTTATCAGGTAATCAAGGTGAATTCTGATGGAAGAAAGCAGACAGAATATAATTATGGAGACGTATTCCAACCAAAAACCCAGACTTTGATTGGTTCCTGTCGGAAAGGAGATCTGATTATTTTTGATATGATTCAGATTTCACTGTCGGATGGAACCACCCGAAACGCCAATCCTATGACATTTAAAATCGTTGAATAATGACAAGGTTCCTACTTACTCTTGCCGTGTGGTGTTCACTGGTGACCTATGCCAGTGGACAAGCCGTGATTGGACCAAAGTTTACAACGCCCTGTTCAGGTGCACCGTCACTAGTTCCAATTACCAACGGGAACGGCGATGTTGTACCACCAGGTATCAGGTATTCATGGCCCGCACCAACCCTTCCAACCGGTCTAACAGGGGCTGCTTCCGGCACCACCCAAACTTCCGTAAGTGCGACCCTTACCAATTCAACCAATAATTCATTACAAGCCGTCTATATAGTAACTCCCGTTGATATTTTTAATGTACCCATCGGCAATCCATTTTCGGTTACATTTAATGTCTTACCGTTTGCCACCGCTGCAGACATAAAAATTACCCCTGCCTCCCCCAAAGTTTGTTCCGGATTACCCACCACACTGGGTGTAGCTTTGAGTGCTTCCAGTACCATCACCCCGGGAACAGAACAATTTGTCTGGTACTCAGATGCTGGTCTCAATTCAGCGATAACAAATGATCAAACTTCTGCTGTTTCCTATACTACCGGCGTTTTAACCAACAATACTACTTACTACTTAACCGTAAGAGGAGCCAATAAATGTGCCAATACAGTTGCAACTGCATTCAGTGTAACAGTCAATGTAGATGGAATCGCTCCTGATGTTTCCCAGCCTTCGAGCCAGATTGTGTGTGCCGGTGGAGTAACCAATCTCGTGAGTTTTACTTCCTCTGCCAACATTTACAATGCAGGGGTAGTATATAACTGGACCAATTCAACAACTTCAATCGGGTTAGCAGCCGCCGGTTCGGGTACCATCCTTGCTTTTTCAGCCGTGAACAATAGCTTTTCTACCCTTTCTACAACCATAACAGTCACACCATTTACCACAACAGCTTCCTACACCTGTTCCGGTCTTCCCAAAACATTCACCATCCAGATTGTGCCATTGCCATTTGTAGCCAATCAGTCATTGGTCGTTTGCAGTGGTTCCACCCTCAGTTATGTGCCGAATGGCGTGCCGGAGGGAACAACCTATACTTGGGTGCCCACTGCTGTTCCTGTAGGAATTTCCGGTGCTACTACTGTTCCCACACCAACCAATCAATTCAATCCCACATTGGTCAATAGCACATTGTTCCCACTCAATGTTGAGTTTACTGTGACGCCGAGAACAGGCTTTGTTTTATGTGCCGGACCTACCTTTAAAATAACCGTTACCGTTAGACCCAGACCCGTGGTGACAGATAAAGTCGCTGTTTCTTGCAGCGGACGGGCATTTGAAGTAAGTCCGACCGGTGTTCCGGAATCCACCTTTTATACATGGGCAGTTCCGGAAGTAATTACCGGTAATGTTTCAGGAGTTAATTCTGAAGCATCCCAACAATTTGCTGTCACCCAGGTATTAACCAACAATGGCATTACCCCTGCTACCGTTAGATATACAGCAGTTCCAAAAACAGCTGATTGCCCCGGTAACCCATTCTCGGTAACTGTAACCATCAACCCGAGACCGGTATTGGATAATAGTACTCCAAAAACTACTTGTAACAGCACCCTCTTTAGCTTCACGCCTACTGCTAACGTTCCGGGTACAAGTTTTAATTGGTTCAGGGCCCTGGTTGCCAATATCACCAATGCTGCTTCATCCGGTTCGGGTGCTATCAGCGAAACCCTTGTCAATGTTAGTAACTCGGCCGAGACTGTTATCTATGCATTTACTTTGACTGCCAATGGTTGTAATTACAACCAGGAGTTACAGGTACAGGTAAGACCGGTTTTGGGACTGGCATCAGATCTTACGCGAAATACTTGCAGCCAGTCCTCTTTCTATTACATCGGGCTCAGCTCCGCCAGTGGTTCTATTTTAAGCTGGACGCGAACTGCAACTGCAGGCATTTCTAATCCCACCGCAGGTGGACTCAATGTTCCTGTTAGTGAGGTATTGGTGAATACAACCAATGCACCTGTCAATGTTACCTATCAGTTTTTAAACAGATTAGGAGAATGTACGAACCAGACCAATGTGGTGGTTACCGTTAATCCATTGCCTGTTGTTAGTACCATAACTGACAAAGTATATTGCAGTAATGACAATGTATTGATTACCCTATCTGGCTCTGCAGTAGCAGGAACCAATTACAATTGGGAAAGTACAAATATCAACATCGGTCTGCCCAATGCGGGAAGCGGCGATATATCTTTTGTTGCTACGAATGCTACTGTTGTTCCTATTCGAAGTTTCGTGAATGTTGTTCCTGTTGCTAATGGTTGTAACGGCGTTCTCCGCTCTTTCACCATTACAGTGAATCCAACCCCTACACTTAGTGCAGACCAAATTCTTTCGCCAAATTGCAGTGGAACAGTACAACGTTTCACGCCTACCAGTCCGATTGCAAACACTTCGTTTAGCTGGACAAGGCCCATAATAACAGGCATCAATAATAATGCTGCGGGATCCGGAACAGGCAACGTTAATGAAGTACTTACCAACAATTCTAACGTTCCCCTGATCGTAACCTACAATTATTTGCTTACTGCGAATGGATGTAGTAGCCAGATCATCCCAGTTTATGCCACTGTTAATCCGACCCCTCAAGTGTTTAATCCGGGTGACCAGACTGCTTGTAACAATGCACTTAAGATCATCAATTTTACCGGATCTGTTGTAAGTGGCACTGAATATTTATGGACGAACAGCAATACCTCAATTGGGGCACCCGCTCAGGGCAATGGAGATATGTACTTTATTGCAACCAATGCTACTCCAAATCCACTGAGTGCTACTACAACAGTTTATCCGAGGGCAAATGGATGCTCAGGAACCCTGGTTACCTTCCGCCAGTTTGTTAATACCTCTCTTGTTTTGAGCAGTACTTTGACACCACCACCTGTATGTAGCAATACCAATTTCCAGTACACCCCCAATTCCCCCTTACCCAATGTATTGTTTAGCTGGAACAGAAATGTTACTCCCGGAATTTCCAATCTGCCTACTTCCGGGTCAGGTTCAATCAATGAATCACTGATCAATACAACTTCCAACCCGGTAACTGTTACCTATGAGTACAGCTTAATAAGTACAGAAGGATGTACCAGTTTCCAGAATGTGCGTGTTGTTATCAACCCCTCACTTGTTATCAGCAATGCTGCCGGAAGTTATGAGGTCTGCAGTGGATCTGCTTTCAATTTTGTTCCCACCGCCAACATTACCGGGATACCATATATTTGGACACGGGCGGCTGTCAATGGCATCAACAATGGTCAACCAGGAAACGGAACCGGAAATATCAATGAGGTAATGACCAATTCAACGGATGCACCGATTGAAGCTGAATACATTTATAAAATCGGACAGACAGTTACTTGTGCAAGTGACCAAACTGTCAAGGTTACCATAAAGCCCTTGCCCAGACTTACCGGAAACAAGGCTTTTGAAGTCTGCAGCAACGCTCCGGTTTCTTATACGCCCATTGGTAGTTTGCCGGGATCCAATTTTAACTGGACACGTAATGCTGTTCAGGGGATCGCCAACCCTTCTGCTGTTGGGGTAGTGGGTATTCCTGAAGCCTTATCTAATACCACCTCTTCCAATATTGATGTTATGTATAAGTATGATATGACCAACTACAACGGCTGTGTCAATTCAGAAGATATTGTAGTGACAGTAAAACCTGTTCCGGTAATGAAGCTTTCAACCGATCGTTCGCTTTGTCACAATGACCCGGTTACTCCCATTACCTTTGAGAGTAACCTGGCTGGGACTACTTTTAAATGGGAAAATTCACAAATTGGCATTGGATTACCCGCAACAGGAACAGGCGGTAGTACACCCGCATTTACGGCAACAAATAATTCCAGTGGACAATTGGTAGGACAAATCAGGGTAACCCCCAACCTGAATGGTTGTGATGGTGTTACAACATTGATTGCAAACATCATCGTAAACAGAGCTATTTCCGGAAGTTTCATTGAGTCAGCACCTACTATCTCTTGCCCGGGTGTGCCGGTAGGTCCTCTGGTCGGAAGTGTGCCATTGGGTGGAGACGGATCTACTTATAATTTCCAATGGGATTCATCCCGAAATGGTAGCAATTGGAGTTCTATGGGTAGTAATTTCATCACAAGACAGATACTGGCACCGCCCCAAACTGCCGATAGCATGTGGTATCGAATGAGAACCATCTCACTGGGATGTTCAACCGTTACCAATTCTGTTAAAGTAATGCTCAGACCAAGGCCGGTAGTTAAGACCAGCAGTAATGATAGTAATACGCCCGGCTTGAATACCTTGACTTCCATAACCATCAGCAAAGGAAATAGTACCCAGGTTTTTGCAACAGGGGCTGTAACATATTTTTGGACCCCCATCATAGATATCAGCAACATTAGGTCAGCATCTCCTGTCCTAACCCCCAAACAGAACACCAGGTATAAGGTGATTGGAACCTCGATAGATGGTTGTATAGATTCCGCCTTTGCAGACATCAAAGTGGATATACTCTTCTTGATCTATCCCAACAACATTTTAACACCTAATGGCGACGGTTACAACGATACCTGGAAAATCAGGAACATTGAATGGTACCGGAAGAATACAGTTACAATTTATAATGGCAACGGAATCATTGTTCGCACTTTTGAAAATTATTCCGGCGATTGGAATGGTGCCCGGGATTCCGGTCTCAAACTTACCTCCGGTACTTATTATTACGTCATTAAGTTAAAAGATGGAAGCAATGAAGCAATTATTAAGGGCTATTTGACGTTGTTGAACTAATGGAAATTCAATTAATTATATAACGATAATTTATTATAAGATAATATTCGCAGACTTTGGAAAGAATACCGATAATGCTACAATTAATATGAAAAAATTTTTGGTCATAGCAACCCCAATTCTGCTTTGGTCGTCTCAGGCCATTTCCCAGAATAATTTTTTCAGTTCGAGTGTATTTGAGAACAGGGTGGTATTCAATCCGTCCCAGTCTGGTTTGGGGGAGTCGTTTCGGTTGAATGGTGTATTTCGTTCACCGATGAACAATTCACAGCCGGGTTTGGCG
>JBJTTC010000129.1:0-2727 GCA_046079965.1 Sediminibacterium sp.
AATTCGGCTGGAGTTTACAGACGGGGAATATGAGCGCCATCTATGAGTTTCTCGGCGCCAAGCAGGAAGAAATTCCCGCACTCTGGCTGGCTGCCCCGATGACCGGATTATTGGTGCAACCTATTGTTGGCTATCTCAGTGACAGAACCTGGCATCCAACACTGGGTAGGCGCAGACCTTTCTTTCTCATTGGTGCTATTCTCAGTTCATTGGCATTGCTCTTCATGCCCAATGCCAGTGCCGTTTGGATGGCAGCCGGTACCCTTTGGATACTGGACTCCTGCATCAACATCACCATGGAGCCATTTCGTGCCTTTGTCGCCGATAACCTCGATGAAAAGCAACAATCTTTTGGCTATGCCATGCAGAGCATGTTCATAGGTGCTGCTTCTTTTATTGCAGGATATCTTCCCGGACTTCTGGTAAAATGGCTCAATGTATCCCGCGAAAAAGGGGCGGGTGGTATCCCTCAAAACATCATGTGGTCTTTTTATATAGGTGCTGTAGTATTCCTGGGTGCCGTTCTTTATACTGTTTTCCGCAGCAAAGAATACCCACCGTCTGATCCGGATTGGAAAACCAAAGCCGGCGAATCTTCCGGAGGAGGCATCGTAGAAGGAGCCAATGAAATCTTTCTGGCCATCGAGGAAATACCAGGTCCGATGCGCCGCCTGGCAGTGGTACAATTTCTTACCTGGCCCGGACTCTTCCTGATGTGGTTTTACTATAGTACCGGCGTAGCAGCACAAATTTTCAAGGGTGATGTAGAAACCAACAGTGAACAGTACACCAAAGGGTTGGAATTGGCCAACGAAACATCAGCTATCCTCAACCTGGTTACCTTCGCCTTCTCCTTTACCATTCCCTTTTGGGTGAGGCAATTGGGTAAAAAAATGACTCATACTGCTTGTTTACTCATCGGTGGTTTGGGTCTGATCTCCGTTTCCTTCGTAACACAACCGGTCTGGCTTTTTGCCAGCATGAGTATGGTTGGAATTGCCTGGGCATCTATCCTCTCAATGCCTTACTCTCTTCTTTCAGGATGCATTCCTGTTGAAAGAACAGGAATCTATATGGGGGTTTTTAATTTCTTCATTGTACTTCCTGAAATCATTGCCTCCTTGTTTTTTGGAAAAGTTATGGAACATTATCTCGGCAATGATCGCCTGTTGGCTGTGATGATAGGAGGGTCACTCCTATGTATAGCAGGTGTAGTATGTGCTTTGATTGTTAAGGAGAATGCTGCCTCAAAGCAGTAATTCTTTCTCATACGTTGATAGGGTTGTAGCTTATTAATTATTTCACTATTTTCTTTTCAAGTTGCATGTTATGAAAATAAAATCATTCCTTTTGCTGGTGTTGGTTTCCTGCATCACCCATGCTTTCTCTCAACCACTGGAAGTTTATCCTACCCATTGGTTCACTAAAATGAATTGGAATAAAGTTCAGTTAATTGTTCGCAGCAAAGACCAGCCGCTATCCGGCAGAAAAGTCAACATCGTTTATTCCGGAGTAAAAATTGTCGCAGTTGATAGTTTCCCCAATAAACGCTACCTGGCCATTCAGGTAAATATCGGCTCTTCTGCCAATCCGGGTATCGTTCCCATACAGTTGTATTCAGGAACAGACACACTCACCCTGAATTTTGTGCTCAAGCCCAACCGGCCGGGAAAAGGAAAAAACTATGCAATGGGTGTTCGCTCCTCCGATATCATCTATCTGCTCATGCCCGATCGTTTCAGCAATGGAGATCCCTCCAATGATGTTGTCCGAATTATGCGCGACAAAGAAGTTAATCGCAACAATCCTTTGCTTAGACATGGTGGAGACCTGCAGGGGGTTACCCAACAATTGGAATACCTCAAAAACCTTGGCATCACTACTCTCTGGCTGAATCCGGTGAATGAAAATGACATGCCCCTTGAGAAAGAATCGGCCGGCATGCTCAGTGGTTATCATGGATACTGGTTCACCGATCACTACAAAGTAGATGAACGTTTAGGTGGAAATGAGGCCTATAAAAAAATGATAGAAGCAGCACATCAAAAGGGCATGAAAGTGATTCAGGATGCTGTGTACAATCACATCGGCATCGAACATTGGATCTATCGCGACGCCCCTGCACCAGATTGGATCAATCCATGGCCAACATATACCGGCAGTAATCACAAAGAAGAAATGTTATTCGATCCCTATGCATCTGAAAAAGATAAAAAGAGATTGCTGGATGGATGGTTTGTTCCCCACCTTCCCGATGTGAACCAACGCAATCCATACGTAGCCAATTTCCTGATTCAGTATGCCATTTGGGCAACTGAAGAATATGGTCTCGATGGCTGGAGAGTTGACACATATAAATATTGCGATGAGCCTTTTCTGAATCGTATCAACACCGCGTTGCAAAAGGAATATCCTTCCCTTACCCAGTTTGGAGAGGCATGGACCAATTCTGTTTCCGGCAATGCCTACTTTACAAAAAATAACATGCCTGTTCCCTTCCACCACAACATGATGGGTGGAGTCGATTTCCCGGTCAATGGAGCCATTTTGGAAGCATTGAATCAACCTGAAGGTTGGACAAGTGGCATCAACCGTTTGCACATGACAATGGCACAGGATTTTCTCTACGAACAACCTATGAACAATTGCCTCTTTCTCGACAACCACGATACCGACCGATTTTTTTCCATGGTGGGGGAAGACATGAATAAATTCAAACAGGGTATC
>JBJTTC010000130.1:0-20575 GCA_046079965.1 Sediminibacterium sp.
GGGTTTAATAAGTTGTGTTATGTCCTTTATCGTTTATGTATTGTACTCTGATATAGCAGAGAAACACTATACCGGTTTTACAGCAAATTTAATAGAGCGGCTAAAAAGTCATAATGAGCTAGGGGGCGAGTGGACAGCTCGTAAACGCCCTTAGAGGCTTATTTTCCGGAAAGAATTTCAAATGAAGTTAGATGCAATGCATTATAAGAAATGGCTCAAGAGTGGCTAGGGGCGCGCATTCATTACAACACTACCACACTAGAGATTGTCGATACATGCGGGGAATTGATCCACTAGGCCACATTCTTGCCAAAAAAATCAAGGATTTACTTTAAAGCGTAAATGATAGCTTTATTCTGCCAGAACTCTACAAGGGTTCAACCCTTTTCAAAGATTTCGATGCTCAGCCAGGGTTAAATTCCGGCCTTTTTTAATCGATTCTACATGAAGGACTATTTTTATATTTGATAAAAGTATTTTGTATGACGAAAGTTTGTGTTATTGGTGCAGGTCCCTCCGGTATAACTGCTCTGAAAAATTTGATAGATCAAGGGTTAGATACAGTTTGTTATGAATTGAATACGCAAGTAGGAGGAAACTGGGTCTATAGTGAGCATATCGGGCACTCGAGTGTGTTCGAAACCACGCACATTATTAGTTCTAAAACCCTTTCACAATATGAAGATTTTACCTTTGATGATTTCGAAAAAGGGATGCCTGATTACCCTTCGCATGATCAATTAAGACACTATTTTCAGGGATATGCTGATCATTTTAAATTATATCCTCATATTCAATTCCAAACTTTAGTGAAATCTTGCGAATTAGACGAAGCAAAAAACTGGGTTATAAAAACTGAGAAGAACGGTATTGAAAAAACGGAATATTTTACACATTTAGTTGTTTGTAATGGTCATCACTGGCTGCCAAGAATGCCGCAATATCCAGGAGAGTTCACAGGAAAAATGATGCATTCACACGAATACAAAAAGGCAGAGCCGTTCAGAGATCAACGAATACTTGTAATTGGTGGTGGAAATTCTGCATGTGATGTTGCAGTCGAAACCAGTCGTGTCAGCATGAAGACAAGTTTAAGCTGGAGAAGAGGTTATAGAATTGTACCAAAATTTTTATTTGGCAAACCGAGTGATATAGTGGCATCCCGGCTAGCATTTTTACCCACTAAGTTGAAATTTTTCTTATCCGAATTATCCGTCAAAATCTTCTCTGGATCAAATAAAAATTACGGACTTCAAGAACCACAACATGCTATCACGGGAACCCACCCCACCGTAAACGAGGAACTTTTATACAAAATAAGGCATGGCAAAATCTTCCCCAAAGTAGATATTGATCACTTTGAAGGGAAGCATGTGCATTTCAAGGATGGCACTGTGGAGGAATTTGATACAATCATCGCATGCACTGGTTATATTTTAGAACATCCCTTTTTCCGGAAAGATTTCTTGAATTATAGTGAAGGGGATGTGCCTCTATACTTAAAAATGCTGCATGAAAAATATGAAAATCTTTTTTTTGTGGGGATGTTCCAGCCGCTCGGTTGCATTTGGCCGGGAGCTGAATTGCAAAGTAAGATAGCGGCGAGGGCAATTAAAGGACTTTGGCAAAGACCCCAAAATATTGCAGAATTATGCCAAAGAGAAGTAACACATCCTCATTTACAACAAATCAAAACACCACGGCATACAATTACGGTGGACTTCCATTTATTTGTAAAACAATTGAAAAAACATCTTCCAGCTAACTACGTCAGTAAAATCCCCGTATCATGAAAGAAACGATTGTTTTTGTACATGGTATGTGTCACGGCTCTTGGTGCTGGGAGGAGTATTTTATACCTTATTTCGAGCAGCAGGGTTTTAAGTGTATTCAATTCAATCTTCCCGGGCATGATACAGAAGGGAGTACAAAGCGTATTTCATTTTCGCTCGGCGATTATGTCCAGACACTTCAGAACGTGGTAGAAAAATTAGATGAACCGCCCATCATTATTGGACACTCCATGGGTGGAATGATTTTACAACATTTTTTAAAGAAAGGATGCTGCAAAAAGGCTGTTTTAATGTCATCGGTACCACCCTCCGGGGCCTTATTAGCTAGTCTTCGCGTGATATTTCGATATCCGGGTGTAATTCCTCATTTACTTTTTAGAAATCTGCTGGGTGCCTTTAAACAATATCCTCATTTGATGTTCAATAAGAGTATACTCGCAGCACGATATTCGCATCGAATGTGTGCTGAATCATTTAAAGCTTATCTAGGTTTGTTTGTCCCTTTATCACACACCTCTACAATACCCATATTAGTCTTAGGTGGTTCAAAAGATAGACTCATCACTATACGTGAACTTGAACGTACAGCTAATCACTACAATGCCCAACTGACAATAATAGAAGGTGGATCGCATGACTTGATGCTAGACGAGGATTATGAAAAATCAGCACATGCAATTGAAAAGTGGATTTAATAATCATCTATTTTACAATGCATGGCTTTTTTATCAGCATAGTACATTGACATGCCTATCAATAATTCAACAAAACTATTAATCTTGTGAGGCAGATAAGAATGATTTTTTGCAATAACATATTTCGTTCATTGGATGCTATATACACGCGAATTGTGGAGATACAAAATAGTTCTAGGGTAGATTTAGATTATATTCCTGAACTATGTAAGGCCACTTCAGTTTATCAAAAAGAAAGATTCATTTTTTGTGATATTCAGTTTATATGTTGTACTCCATATCTGACCAAAAATATGATATTGGTGTTATAGGGAACCCCATGGATGCATAATGAAAGAAGAAATGAATGGACTGCCATATTCCGTATATGGCGGGATAATGTACAGAAAGATTGAAAAATAAGCTGTTAGAGCGTACGTATAAGTTGAAAAGGGGTCAAGTGCCTGCATTGATAAAAATATTGGCACACCAGCTTAGGTTTGAATAACCCCCACATTGTAGCGTTCAGTAATAGGAGCATGATTGGCTGCTTCTATTCCCATACTCACTATTTTTCGTGTTTCGACAGGGTCAATTACACCATCTACCCAAAGCCTGGCAGCTGCATAGTAAGGACTTAATTGTTCATTGTATTGTTTCAAAATCTTATCCAATAGTTCTTTTTTTTCTTCCGCCCCAATGGCTACTCCCTTTCCTTTTAAAGCAGCTTCTTGTATTTGAAGCAATGTGTTACCTGCGGCCGAACCACTCATCACAGCTATTTGAGCAGTAGGCCAGGCATAGATAAGACGGGGGTCATATGCTTTTCCGCACATGGCGTAGTTCCCGGCCCCATAACTATTGCCAACAATAAATGTAAACTTTGGTACCACTGAATTAGCCATAGCATTAACCATTTTGGCACCATCCTTTATAATTCCGCCTTGTTCTGATCTACTACCAACCATAAATCCAGATACATCTTGAAAAAATACCAAAGGAATTTTCTGTTGGTTGCAATTCATAATGAATCGAGCTGCTTTATCTGCAGCATCACTATATATTACGCCACCCATTTGTAGCTCAGGTTTTCCACCGGGCTTTTTTGCTTTCACTATCTCCCTTTGATTGGCAATAATACCTACAGACCAACCATCTATACGTGCCAGTCCACAAATAATGCTTTTTCCATAGTCTTTTTTGTATTCTTCCAGGGAGTCTTCATCTACAATTGTCTCCAAAACTGAAAGCATATTGTATGGCTTAGTTCTATCTAACGGCACAATTTTATATACTTCTTCAGGTTTTAATTTGGGAGAAACAGCCTGTTTTCTATCAAAACCTGTTGTCGTATTGTGTCCAATTTTATCTATGACATTTTTTATTGCATTCAGGCAGGCCTCGTCATTGGGATATTTGTTATCTGTAACACCTGATATTTCAGAATGGGTAGAAGCACCACCTAAAGTCTCTGCATCCACGTCTTCGCCTATGGATGATTTCACTAAATACGGACCAGCTAAAAAAACCGAACCTGTTCCTTCCACAATAAATGCATAGTCAGACATGATAGGCAAATAAGCACCCCCGGCAACACAGCTTCCCATTATAGCAGCCAACTGAGGAATTCCCATAGAAGACATCCTTGCATTGTTCCTGAATATTCTTCCAAAATGCTCTTTGTCCGGAAAAATTTCATCTTGCATAGGCAGGTACACTCCCGCTGAATCAACCAGGTAAATGATCGGAAGTCTATTTTCCATTGCAATTTCCTGAGCCCGTAGATTCTTCTTTCCCGAAATGGGGAACCATGCCCCGGCTTTTACTGTAGCATCATTCGAGACAATAACACAAAGTCTGCCTTTTACATATCCCAAAACGCAAATTGCTCCGCCATTTGCACATCCACCCTCGGCTTCATATAAGCCATCGCCTGCGAACTTTCCTATTTCAACATATTCTGTATTGGCATCGAGTAGATACTCGATACGTTCCCAGGCAGTTAACTTTCCTTTTTCTTTATGTTTCTTTATTTTTTCAACTCCACCACCCATTTTCAGGGTTTCGGTTTTGATTTTTAAAAGTTCTAGCAGCTCGTTCATTCTATGGTATTTTTATTACTCTGTTATTAAATTAGTTCTTTTTTTTGAGTTGCCAGTAAGGGAGTAGATTTTTTCTTGTTTATTTATAAAATAAATTTCTTAAATGCATTTGATTAAATCTTATTAATCAAATATGAGTAAATTGTACAAGTATTTATGAATTGGTGCAATAATAAATAATAGATACAATGGAACAAGAAATGGATTTCATAAAGCAAAGTGCTAAAGATTTTGCTGAAGCACACATACGACCCATGGTAATGGTTTGGGATGAAGATCAAACTTTTCCGGTAGACCTTTTTAAAAAACTTGGAGAACACGGATTCATGGGAGTTTTGGTGCCAGAAAAATACGGGGGATCGGGTTTGGGTTATCAGGAATATATAACCATATTAGATGAAATTTCGAAGGTTTGTGGTTCTATTGGGTTATCAGTGGCTGCTCATAACTCACTTTGTACCAATCATATTTTAAGTTTTGCTAACGAGGCGCAAAAGCAGCAATACCTTCCTAAATTGGCAACGGGCGAATGGATTGGTGCCTGGGGACTTACTGAAACAGGTTCGGGCTCTGATGCCGGGGGACTTACAACAGTAGCTCACAAAGAAGGCGATTTTTATATCTTAAACGGCTCAAAAAATTTCATCACACATGCCATAAGTTCACAAGTGGCTGTAGTCATCGCGAGAACCGGTGAAAAAGGCGATAGTCATGGTATGACCGCTTTTATTATTGAAAAAGGAACTCCGGGATTTTCTTCCGGTAAAAAGGAAAATAAATTGGGTATGCGGGCCTCAGAAACCGCCTGTTTATTTTTTGATAATTGCCGAATACATAAGAATCAGGTAATAGGGGAAGAGGGAGACGGATTTATTCAAGCTTTGAAATTATTGGATGGCGGTAGGATATCAATTGCTGCATTGTCTTTAGGAATTGCAAAGGGAGCTTACGAATGTGCTTTGAAATATGCCAACGAGCGAGAACAATTTAATCAAAAAATTTTTGATTTTCAATCTGTTGGTTTTAAGCTTGCAGAGATGGCCACCAAAATAGAAGCAGCAGAGCTTTTAACAAGAAAAGCTGGAATGATGAAAGACAATGGAGAAAAAGTAACTAAGATCAGTTCAATGGCCAAACTATTTGCTTCAGAGGCTGCTGTAGAGGTGTCAAATGAAAGTGTCCAAATTTTTGGTGGTTACGGATTTACAAAAGATTTCCCTGCAGAAAAATATTTCAGAGATGCAAAATTATGTACAATAGGAGAGGGTACATCTAGTATTCAAAAAATGGTAATTTCCAGAGAAATCAGGAAAGATGTTAAATTATAATGAAATCACATTAGTGGATTGTCCTAGGGATGCAATACAAGGCATGAAAGAGATTATTTCAGTTGAAAAGAAAGCAGATCACATTAATAATCTTTTAAAAAGCAATCTTTTTGATTGGATAGATTTCGGAAGTTTTGTCTCGCCAAAAGCGGTTCCTCAAATGGCGGATACTAAAGAAGTGTTGGATAAAATTGAACCCGGTCGAACAAAGCTTTTAGCTATCGTTGTTAACGAGAGGGGGGCAGAAGACGCTTCCGGTTTCGATAAAATTACCTATTTGGGCTACCCGTTTTCCATTTCAGAAATATTTCAAAAGAGAAACACTCAATCTACCATTGAGGAGTCATATGAGAAACTGAAAAAAATTGTTTCAATTTCAACATTGCATGCTAAAATACCGGTAGTTTACATTTCAATGGCTTTTGGAAATCCATATGGGGAATTATGGAACAAAGAATTGGTAGTTAAGTGGGTGAAAAAAATAGCTGACTTGGGTGTACATGAGTTTTCTTTGGCTGACACTACCGGGGAAGCCAATCAACATCAAATTGAAGAATTGTTTAGTAGTTGCATTGACCAATTTCCCGGCATTCGGATTGGTGCTCATTTTCATTCCGAAAAAAGGAATAGTTTAGATAAAATAAAAACGGCTTTCGAATCCGGCTGTAGAAAGTTTGATGGAGCAATTTTGGGATTTGGCGGTTGCCCTTTTGCCAATAATGAACTGGTGGGTAATATTCCAACGGAAGATTTGTTACGATTTTTTAAAAGAGGTACTGATCAGCAAATAGTTGAATTACAAACCAGCTTTCAAAAAATGATAGCATGAAATACAATTTTATCAAGACTAGTATAGAGCAACATGTTTATACGTTGACTTTGGCAAGGCCTGGAAAAAGGAATGCATTTACCCCAACGATGGTCAATGAAATCAATTATGCCATTGCAGAAGCTAACTTTAATAAGGATGTACGATTGGTGTTGATCAACGCTGAGGGGCCTGTCTTTTGTGCAGGGATGGATATGAAAACTTTTGAAAATCCAGTATTAGATATATTAAATCCCGCAATTCAGAATCAAAATATTTCTTTGGCTGATGCTATTGGGCAATTGAATAAACCCAGTATTGCTATTGTAGAAGGTGATGTTATCGCAGGTGGTTTTTTAATCATATTGGAATGCACCTATATTTTTGCAAGTAAAGAGGCAAAATTTTCTTTACCAGAAGTCAAAAGAGGACTTTTTCCATTTCAGGTATTGGCTTCTTTATTAAAGAACATGCCAAGCAATAAAGCAATTGATTTATGTATCACTGCCAAAGTTATTTCAGCCAGTGAAGCGAAAAATATTGGTATTGTATATGATTATCTAGAGGAGTCTAACCTAACTAGTTTAATGACTTCCATCATTGAAAATGCTCCCCAAGCAATTTATTCAGGATTTGAAGCAATGAAAAAGCTAGGTACGTTATCAGAAAAAGAAAAAATGCCTTTTTTACTTCAATGTTTAGAAGACCTGAAACAAACAAAAGATGCAAAAGAAGGGATGGCGGCTTTTTTTGAAAAGAGAGCAGCGAATTGGACAAATGAGTAATACTACAATTTATTTATTCTAGTTAGTGAGTAGCGAATAATGAATTTATCTTTTGAGAACAAATTCTATATTTAATTGATTGGTTAAATAATTCAAATGTTGACTGAACAACATTTTTAGATGAATTAAATTAGTGCGGTTTTTTAAAAAGCACTCAATCGGCTTAAAACTTGTTTCTTCACTATTCTATTTATCGTTTTAACATTTCTTAAGGGCACTAATTTAGCAGTTAAACATCTATAGGTTAGTTTATCATTTAATTTTACCTACTATAATAAAATTGTACGTTATAGTATTCTTAATTGAAACTTTACATCTTAATTGTATGATTGCCACTTACATATATTAAATGAGTCAAGACAGGTAAAGCAGATGAAATGTTGAAAATTGTTTTTTAAGGAAATAGCTTTACAAAAAATAAGGTATAATCATTTTAATAGTAAATAGAGCAGGATATAATTTTATATAAAAACATCGAATTGAATAAATTTACACATCGCGCTAGTATTATTTTAGTTTTTGTAGCAGTCCAATTTTCAGCATGGTCACAGGAAATTGAAGTTAGAGGCACCGTCATTGATACTATCAATCAAGTTCCACTGCACAAGGCTGTTGTTTCTTTGCTACGTTCCAAGGATTCTGTTTTAGTGCAATACATTAGAACGAACGAGCAAGGAAATTTTATCATAAAAGGTGTAGTGCCGGCAAATTATTTACTACTTATTAGTTACCCAAATTATGCTGATTATCTTGACCGGGTAGCTGTAGAACCCGGAAAAGTGAATGAGCTTGGAAAAATTCCACTTATTACCAAAGCACAATTACTCGAAGAAGTGATTGTTAAGCAAAAAATATCTGCAATCAGGATGCGGGGGGATACAACTGAATATCGGGCTGATAGTTTCAGGGTAAATGCCAATGCCAATGTTCAAGACTTACTTAAAAAAATGCCGGGGATTACTGTTAATGGAAAGGGAGAGATAACCGCCCAGGGACAAAAAGTGGAGAAAGTATTGGTTGACGGAGAAGAATTTTTCAGTGATGACCCGGCGGTTGTCACTCAAAATTTGAGGGCCGATGCCATTGATAAAGTGCAGGCCTTTGATAAAAAAAGTGACCAGGCAGTATTTACCGGTATCGATGACGGACAGACCACTAAGACTATCAACTTGGTTTTGAAGGAAGATAAAAAAAATGGATATTTTGGTAAATTGGAGGCCGGCTCGGACGCAGACAGATACAGGTATGGTAAGGCAATGGTTAATTCATTCAAAGCCAAAAAGAAAGTAGCAGCCTATGTCACAACCGATAATACCCAATTTGAAGCCTTGAATTGGGACGAGAGAAGAAATTATGGGGAAGATTTGAACTCAGGTTCTCAGATGACGGATGATGGAGCAATGATGATTTGGTCAGGTGGGGATGATTTTAGCAATGGTCAGGGATTTCCAAATTCTGTAACCGGCGGCCTTCATTTCAGCAATAAATGGAATAAGGATAAGCATAATTCTATCAACACCTATCAGTTCAATGACCTACGGGTTACAGGCAACAGTACAAGTACGCTTCAAACTTTACTCCCCGATGGAAGTTTTCTAGTCAACAACAGTGATGAGTCTTTTGATAGTAGAAAAAAAAGAAACAGACTGAGGAGTACTTATGAATGGAATATAGATTCAACCAGTACATTAAAAATCATAGCTACGGGTTCTGTTATTAACTCCAATACCAACAATATATTTAACGGCTCTTCTTTTGATAATTTAGGTGACCAAATAAATAAAACATTTAGGCAAACGATCTCTAATTCTCAGGAGCAAAATCTACTATCTACTATTTTTTGGAGAAAGCGATTTAAGAAACCAGGAAGAACCATTTCATTGTCGTCAGATATCAACGGGACGAGGAGAAGTGGTGATGGTTTTTTATTTGCAGAAAACACATTTTTCTCCAGTGGTACAGTGCAGGAGATTGATCAGAAAAAAACAAATGAGGAATCTCTTTTTGGAATAAGTACTAAGCTTTCTTATACAGAGCCCCTATCAAAAAAGACAACGCTCGAGTTTAATTACCAATTTGGGAACAACCGCAACAATGCTGAGAGAAATACGCTGACCGGTGGTTCCGGTGGTACGGGTGACTATAACCAATTAGTCAATCAGTTTAGTAATCATTTTGTTTATAATAATTTGTTGCATACCGGCGGACTGAATCTTCGGTATAATTACAAGAAAATAACTGTTTCCGGTGGAACTGCTATCGGAAGCGCCGATTTTACTATGAAGGATTTACGTACTCAGAATAACAGAGCTGTCAATTTTACTAATTTCTTGCCGTCATTTAATTTCAATTATCAGATTAAAAAACAGACCAGATTAAGTTTTAGATACAATGGATCTACACAAAATCCAACTTTACAGCAAATCAATCCGATCGTAGATAATACCGACCCGCTGAATATTACCATTGGTAACCCATTATTAAAGCAGGAGTTTAACAATAGATTCTCTTTAAATTTTTCCGATTATAAAGTGTTAAAAAGTAGGAGTATATACATTAGCGCCAATTATAGTTTTGTCAATAATGCCATTACCAATTTTAATACTATAGACAAGACTACCGGGATGCGTGTTAATCAGGCGGTGAATGTGCAAGGAAATTATGTTTTTAATATCTGGTCATCTTATTCATTTGAACTTTTTCCTTCGTTTAATTTGGATCTTAATTTCCGGCCAACGGCAACCAGATTTGTGAACTTCATTGATGGGAAAGAAAACATCAATGATAGCCGAAATTTGAATTTTGGTATCGGATCCGGGTATTGGGGAGAAAAATGGATTAATTATTGGTTTGATCTCAGTGCAACCAATAATAATTCAACATCTTCTATTAATCCCAATAATACCACCAAATTTTGGAGTTATAATCTATCACTAAATGTAGATCTTAAGTTACCTAAAAAATGGTATATCAGCTTTGATGGCAATTCAGAAATCTATCAGCGAACACCCATATTTGCTAACCGGCGTAATATTATAATTCTCAATGGGTCTCTAAAAAAATCGATCGATAAAAATGAAAACTGGCAGATAAAGTTCAGGTTGAATGACATGTTCAATCAGAATCTTGGTATCAATAGAAATATTATCAGCAACTTTATCTCTGAAACCACCCAACAAACGATTCGCCGATTCGGTATGCTATCTCTTACTTATAATTTCAACAAAAATGGTAAAGAGACAAGAGGATTTTAAGTACTATTTTATGAAGTATATTATTTTTATTGTACTATTGGTTTTCGAAACGGGGGTATCCGCGCAATCAACTTTTATTTATTCAGGTCGAATTCAATATGAACGAAAAGTGAATCAACATCTCAATTTGGATGATGATAGTGAATGGATGCTTGAGATGAAAAAGCAAATACCCAAGTTTGTTACAGATGTCTTTGAGTTGGATTTTTCCTCCGATGTTTCGGTATATAAATTAGCACGGGAGAACCAGGATAATAAATATAGGTGGGGCGGTAAGCCAAGTACGACAGATATTATCATTCAAAATCATACAAGTCGTCAACTCTCCATTCAAAGAGATATTTTTGAACAAACCTATCTTTTACAAGATAGTTTACGCAATTTGCAATGGCGTATTACTGAAGAAAAGAGGGAAATTGCTGGTTTTGATTGCAGAAAAGCAGTAACCCGCATCTGTGATTCGGTATATGTTGTAGCTTTTTATACTGATCAGATTCCGGTTAGTAGTGGTCCTGAAAGTTTTGGTAATCTACCCGGAATGATACTAGGTTTGGCGGTACCCCGGTTATCGATTACATGGTTTGCAACACGAGTTGAACTGACAACACCTACAGCCCAGAAGTTACAACCAACACTCAAGGGTAAAAAAACCAATTGGGTTAAGTACAATGCCGATTTGCAAAAAGCCATGAAGGATTGGGGAAAAGATGGGGCCCAGAATATTTGGAAGTTTTCACTGTAATGTAGTGATATATTTATGTTCATATTTTCATCCCCATCTTCCACCCAGATTATGGAAAAGTTTCACTTGTGTTACCCTACTTCATTGATAAATTTTGATTAAAACTTTGTAATAAAAAACCCGGCACTTAGTCCGGGTCTTTACTATGAGGTAATGAAAATGTAACTGACTTTTATTATTGAATTTTCGTATTGAATTCAACTTCCAGATCGGTAGATGACTTGGTGCTGTTCACCGGGTCATTGGCTGCTTTGCCTGGAGGGTTGCCTCCGTAGTGGCGCAGGGTGATTTTAATTTTCCCTGTTGCAGCAGCTCCGCTCGCCCAATTGCTAGTCAGTCCAAGTGCCACACCATTGGCATCATTGTCTAGTCCGGACACAGTTATGTTGCTGCCTGCAGCTGGTTCATAATAAAAACGGTGGGAAGTGGCCTCCTGTTTTATTTCATTGGTTATGTCTTTTGCCGGATTTACAGTTTTGTTCAATAATTGCAGCGAAACATTGTAAGATTTGTTCGGCTGTAATACGATTTCTTCCTTAGTTGGTTGGTTTCCTCCCGGCCCATCGGCATCATCGTACTGAAATACCAGATTGTTACCACCTCCCACCGGCGCGAATGTGAGACGAAGGGTGGTAATCACTTCCTCATCGTTGGGTTCTTCCGCATCCTTCTTACAGGAAACAAGTACTGTTGTCAACAGTAGGAACATTGCGAGTAATTTTTTGATTTGCATGGTCATTTTGTTTTTGATTTAATATAAAGGGTTATAATTCTATTTTTAATCGAATGCTGGCATTGATACCCTGTTCATCGGTGAAGTAGCGCATGCTATTCAGGTAATCCCGATAAATGGTATTCAGCAGGTTTCTGATGCCAATACCAATAGTCACAGGTTTCCTGAACACTTGAATAGTTGTTCCGGCATTGAAATGGAGCAAGCTATAGGCAGGCGGAGGATCTTTATAGTCTTGCTTTACAATTAATCCATCCGGAACTCTAGTCTGCTTCATTACCTGTAACCATTCAAGCGATAAGTAACTATTTTTCCATTTTTCGTTGCCTCTTACTTGCCAGGTAAGTTCATTGCTCAACCGGTTGGCGGGCATCCAAATTAGCCAGTCATTCGCCGTTCTGTTCCTTGCTGCGAGAAAAGAATAACGGGTTATCCATTCTATATTCTTCACAGGTTTGATCCAGGCAGATGCGTCAAAACCTCTCAGGGTGGCATCTGTCTGGCGATAGGTAATAAGTGGGAAAGCTCCACTGATCGTTAGTACTGGTGTTGCTGGTTGTGGTTGCTGGTAAATAAAATGATTAATCCGGTTGATATAGCCCAGTAGGTCCCATCCAAACTTTCCTTCGGGGTGATTGAAACGGATGCCAACAGTAGTATGCAGCGACTCCTCGGGGCGCAAACCAATATCACCTTTTTCATAAGTAGCAGTTCCATGATGGATACCGTCACTCAGGAGTTCATTCACATGAGGCGCTCTGCTCGATAATGCGGATGATACATAGAAATTCCAGCTATTATCTGGAGAATATCCCGCATAGAAAGATGCAGCAAAGGTGGTGAATCTGAAATCATAATTAATCGTATCACTATTGAACTTCAGGCGTGTTGTGGCAATGTCTTTGTTGTCAAATCTAAGTCCTGCTTGCAAATCCCACTCGTGTTTTTTCCATTTTTCTATGTAATAAGCTCCATACGACAGAGACGTATAAGCAGGGATGAAGTATCTGCCGGAGTAACTATTGTTTTGTTGTTGGAAACTGATGCCACCGATACCGCTTAAATAATTCTTTTTAGGATGCTCCCATGTCAACTCTTGAGAAAGTGTATAAATTTGCAAGTCCATCTGTGGTCTGGTAACGGCAGGATTGCGCACTACGTCAAATTCTTCTCGTTGATTGAATTGACCTGCCAATTGCAATGTAAAACGATGTTCATTTTTTTGTAGAACGGATTTGGACTTGATGAGGTGGTGTATGACCTGCTGTGAGGGGCGTCTTATCTGATAGGTTTGTTCCCCTAAAAAGACATCGGCCGGGCGATTGGCTGCGATAGCAGTCTCCATATCAGTTAAGTTGCCAATGTGTGATCCGGAGAATATTCCTATTCGGGTAGAAAAATGACTATAGAAAAGTTCTGTAGAAAAATTATTTCTTTTCCAACCCAGGGTCAATGAAACGTTTTTTTCTTCGCTTCCTGTATTGTTCAGGCGGTAATTGGGAGTTGCTACAGTTCCCCCTTGTTTGTAGGTTCCTTGTAGGCGGAAGCGGAAATCAGGAATGTTGGTAAGCGATTGTTCATGGACAGCAGAAACAACATATTGAAGATTGTTGCTGAAAAATGCAGTATTAATTTCAGTTCTTTTTCCAGGTAGTACTCCTAATGCTTTGGGCTCAACCAAAACGACGCCACCAATTGCATCCGAACCATAGCGGAGTTCATCCACTCCTTTGATCACTACTAATTTATCTGCAATGAAGGGATCTATTTCCGGTGCATGTTCATTTCCCCATTGCTGTCCTTCCTGCCTGACACCATTATTGATGGTTAGAATGCGATTGCTGTGCAATCCATGGATAACAGGTTTGGAAATAGCCGATCCGGTTTGTAGTAAAGTAACACCATTGATCTTACTTAGTGCATCTCCTAATGTTCCACCCCTGCTCTGTTCCAGTTGCCTTTCGGTAATTTCTTTTTTAAATCCTGAGTTTCTAATACCACGCTTTACATCTACTGTTACTTCCTGCAGATCACTATGGATGCCAGTCATAAAGATATCCAGGTGAAGATCTTTTTCCAGGGATATCTTTCTCTCAATTTTTTCACAGCCAACATGGGATATGATCAGGGTGTATTTTCCGGCACAAATTGCTTCTATGATAAAGTCCCCTTTTTTATCTGTTGCTACCTGTCTCCCGGTTTCCTTTATTTGAATAGTTGCTGCAATCAATTTTTCTCCTGTGGCTGATTCCTCAACATGACCTGTCACTTGTAAACGACAATCTTGCCCCCACAATCCAAGTGTAGGAAAAAAAGTTAGGAGCGAGTAAATAAGAAATCGAAGCATTATAAAATGGTGAAGACCAGAAAGACAGTATTAACTACTGCATAAACTCAATGCTGCTCAGGTTGAGCAGGTACCGAATGAAATAATCGGAATTCAAGAGAGGGAAGGAGGGCCTCTTTCCGCGGGATTGCCGGGGAATGGCAAGGAAATGAAGTCAATAGGTTCTGATGTAAAGGGAGAAAAATATTCCTTTACCGACGATAGAATGAGTATTGCTTCATTGTTATGATGGCTATAATGGTGAGAGCAAATTTTACAAGTGCTACCACTTTCTACATCCCATGTGGGAGTGTTCTGGTCTTTAACCGTAACTTTTGAAGTAGCCGGGTATGATAATTCGTGGTGATGCCACCATTGGGTGGGAGTAATAACAAAACCGTACAGCAATATCAAACATGCTGTAAGCCATTGTCTGTATGTTCCTGTTTTTCCCACTAAATGCAATAATGTTGGAAAATTACATTTTTTTTACATTCTATCACAAAAAAGCCGGGGGAGCACTACCATTTCACTTTTTTCCCAGGTGCAGTGAGATGTAAAAGTTTCTTCCTGCAGCTGCGATCCCGGAACTATAGGGTCTATAACTCTGATCTGTAATATTTTCCACCCCTGCCCCGATTTTTGCCCATTCTCTGCATTGCCAGTTCAAAGAAAAAGTGAGTGTATACCAACCCGGTGAGTAAGGGTTTCCTGCTGCATCCTTTGCATAAATAGCTGTTTTGACACGTTCTTCGGCATTGAGTTGCTCAAAGCTTACTTCTCTGCAATACATTGCAGCAGCCTGAAAAGTTATGTTCTTTTTTCTGTAGGTAAATCTGCTCATACCGAAACCGGGCGCAGCATGTCTGGCCTGACTGATTTCTCCATTCGGCATTTCCTCCCTGCCAGATTGAAAATTATAGCGGGTAAGCAAACTCAACTCTGGTGAAAAAATCAATTCCACACCTGCCTGAATTCCTGCAATTCGGCTGAAGGAGGCATTTTGTATGGCATAGACCCTGCTCATGGTGCCATTGAACAAAATACTATCACTGCCATTAAAAGTAAAAGGCCTTCTGACCAAAGCATTTTGGAGTCTGGTGTAGAAAAGGTTCATGTCTAGTTTCGCAAAAGTTCCGAAAATCTTGATGATTCCAAGTTCAGCATTATTGGCTATTTCTGCACGTAAGTATGGGTTAGGAACCACCACTTCACCCCTGACAAAATCAAAAAGTTTTCCCATATCATCTACATTGGGTGCTCTAAAGCCCTTGCTCCAATTGAATTTTATAGTTATGTCTTTTTTAGGTTTGTAAACACCACCTAAGCTATAGGTTATTGCCTGGTTGTTTAATTGTGCATTGGTAAATGGGAAGGGGTAGAAAGGTAATAGTTTGGAAAAGTCTGCATCGAGTTGAAATGAATTAAGACGCATTCCCCCCTGGATAAGCAATTGATCAGTGATAAAGTGCTGGTAATTGGCAAATGCAGCAAAGCTCTTCCAATAAGATGCGGGGTATCTGTCAGGAACCGGAATAGGGTTCCCATTTCTGATATCTGAACCACTTCCAAAAGAACTTACTTTGTTATGAACAAACTCTATCCCATAAAATAATTCATGGCGGTTGATTTTTTTCTCAAAGTCGGCATTGAAAGAGTAGGCATTTACTTTTTCGAGATTAGTCCTTAGTCTAAAGGCATTGAGTCCTCTGTCAATTCTACTTTCTTCAAAAAATTGATGTGCAGTGCGAATGATCATTTGATCATACCACCAGTTGTGCTTTTTGTGTTGTATCGATAAAAGATTCATCATCCATATTTGTGGACCATAGTCCCAAACTGCAAATCTGGGTAATCCATTGCTTTGTCTTTCAATGAGCCGGTCATATCTGCTATAATTGCCCGTAGCTGAATAATGAAATCCATAATTCAATTCCCAGTTTTCATGTGGGCGAAAGCGTAACTTCTGAGTAAGATTGGTTTGATCATAGCCCGAAGGTTGTTGGATCAAAGGGTCAGGATTGGTTATGACACTATCTTTCCCATTTAGACGGGCAACAAAAAAATTTCTTCTGTATTGGTCATTACCCTGAGAGCCCATTCTCAGATTGCCGAAAGAGGAATGAGTTATGCCGGTATAGCCTGCCCAGTTTTTTTTACCATATGAAAGTGAAATATTGGCAGTTCTTTCTCCATTGGCTGAAGAAAAACGAAGCGTCCCATTGGCTGATATAAGTGTTGTAGAGTCTTTGGCGAATTGAGGTGTGATGGTTTGAAAACTCATCACTCCCCCGATGGCATCGCTTCCATAAACGATTGATCCCGGACCAAAAAATACTTCAGTTTTTTCTGTTGCGAAAGCATCCAGTGATATCACATTTTGAATATTACCGGCTCGAAAAATGGCAGTATTCATTCTTACCCCATCTACTGCGTACAATAGCCGGTTAGTTGAAAACCCCCGGATCATCGGACTTCCCCCGGCTTGCTGACTTTTTTGAATGAAGATTTCACCAGACAGTCCCAACAGATCCGCTGCAGTCTGTGTATTCGCAAGCTCCCTGTCTCTTTTACGAATAGAAATGACTCTGCCGGGTACGTTTCGTGAAATTTGACTCCATTTGCTGGCTGCTACAACTACTTCGTTTAATTCAAATGGTTCCGGTGTTAATTCTACTTTGAACTGCTTTTTTTCAAGTTGTTCTAAGTTGATATATAGCGATAGATAGCCTACTCTCTCGAGAAATAGCTGACTGCCTTTTGGAAATGCAGAGATTTTAGCCATTCCTTTATAATCTGTGACTACCTGAATTTTGAGTGAGGTATCCCGAATACTAACTGATTCGAGTTTCTCACTGGAAATCTTGTCTATTACGGTGATTACTTGGGCTGATGCAAGCTGACATAACACAAGTAAAAACCAGGACACACCCAGTTTTTTCATGCTGAAAAAAATAATAAGTTAGAAAATGTCAATCGTTTTTAAATCCGATTGTCATTAGGTGGTGGCGTGGGCACCTCTGTTGATAATTCGCTACAAAAACCAGGTTGAAAGGGTGATCTACCGATGTGAGTAGAACTTAAAAAAATGGATTCTTCCAAGTTAGAAGAGCAATATAGTTTTTTAAATATTTTTTCAAGCAAATGTCGGGTTTCCGGCCGGGTTGAATGTGTGCCGGACAGATAGCTAAACAATTCACCTATTTGTTCATTGACGAAAGATTCTTCTACATCCTGATAGCACCAATAAATAAAATGGTTCCCTGATTTCTCCTTTTTTACAACATCATACATTTGGTGTTTGTATTCAAACTCATGGTCATTTTCCCATTTAATAAATTCTTGAGTTTCTTCTTCTGTTAATTCAATTTTTATCCAAGTATTTAATTTTTTTTCAGCAAATAATTTTTCGCGGGTTAAATTTTTGATGTTTTCTTTTTCTGCCAATAGAAAAATATAAACCGATATGGCTGGTATAATAAAGCAGAGTATGGTGATTATCGATAGTGCTTTCTTCATTGCTTACGGATACTACCAAAGGTAGCCAAAAAATACAATCTTAATTCCAACAAAAAGTACGAATTAGGAAATTGTACAAGTCCATTCCACACCTCTGTTCTTCAAAAAAGATATGATAAAGTTAAATATATATTCTTCCTTCCCGGGTATTTCCGGGGGGAAGACTCCTTTTTTTGTAAAGCGATTATCAAGCAAACACTCTGCCATTGCACAGCAGGTAAAGCCGGTTGTTCTTGCCATTGAGCTCATAGATTCATTTTTGTCGAAGAAGTCGAGCAGAGAATAGGTAATTATAGTTTCTTTTTGATTGTATATTCCCCGAAGAAGCACCTTCATCACCGTCAGGTCATGATCATCTTCAGTTTGTTTCCAACACTCAATCAAAACTTTTGCAGTGGCTTCGATGTGTTCCTTTTTGAAAAACCCAATTGATCGGAGCGTTTCAATTAGTTCGGTGTGGCCCGGGTATCGCAATGTTTTTTCTGTCATTTCCGGAATGTTCGGAAAGGAATCCAGTAAACTTCTCAAGCCATCTGTATAAAATCCTTCCAGTTGGCCAACACCTTCAAATTGAAGATTCTCCAAGCCGCTCATGGCTGGTAAAACTTGATTGCTCCCTTTTTTCCTGATTCTTGCAGAGCGAGTATACTCTTCAATAACATCAATGGGAGAGAAAGGTGCTTTGTATTCAAATGGCTTTTCCCTTTTGATGGGAAGTCCGCCCACATAAAAAACAAATTCTTCAATTTTCATCTTTGGTTCATAGTATCCCAGTATTAGGTTACTCATTCCGGGCGCTACACCACAATCCATCACAATACTGACTCCATTTTGAATTGCTAATTCATTGAGTTCTTTAATTGATTCAGGAAAAAATGATATATCTACACAATTTTTACCTGCAATAATAATTTGCTTTAAAATTTCGTGCCCCATAAAGCCGGGAACAGCAGATATTACAAGACTGGCGGGGAAGAGTAATTCCTTAAAATTGATGCTACTATCCAATAAATTTTTCTGTAAGCATTGTATTGACGGGTTGTTTTTTCTAAGTTGATTCAGCCTTTCTTCCGAATGGTCGATGGCAATCACTTCATGTGTTTTAGCCATTTCTCTGGCAATAACACTTCCAACAATTCCCGCACCAAGAACTACAATACATGGAGATGTTTCAGTAATCATACCTTTTTTTTGACTGAATTTCGAAGATAAAGCATTTATAATCAGTCGTATAATTATGCTTCCATCACCTGTCAGGAGATGCTCATTTTACTCAATTGCGGTGGAGGAATTAAAAGTTCATCGGATTAAAGATACAGATCCTTTGATTACTTCCAAGCCTAATCCGGGTTGTATGATGTAGTAGTATGTTCCAATGGGGAGTGGCTGTCCTTTCCAGGTTCCATCCCACGGAGTGCCATATCCAACTGTCTGGAAGACTAATTGTCCCGATCTGGAAAAAACCTGGATACGGCAATTGGGGTAATCTATTAAATACTTGATTTGCCAGGTATCATAAATGCCGTCCCCATTTGGAGAAAAGACATTCGGAACCCTGGGTTGAAAAAGTACTTTGATTATTGTACTGTCTACTGCAAAACAGTTTTCTGCATTGACTACCTCCAGGCGATAGCTTACATCTTGTAAAGGTGTGCAAAGAGGCTGAAGTTGCCGCGGATCATTTAAAAATATTCCTGGTAACCAGTTGTATTGCAGATTAGTGCCACCAGTGGCGGTTGCAGCCAGAACCACTGTTCTCCCTTCCGGAACCAACAGATCAACACCTGCATTTATATCTGGAGATACATTTACCACAACTGTTTGCACTGCTGAATTGCGGCAGCCAGCTGTATTAATAAACAAGTATTGTATAGGAAAACTTCCCGCAATTTGTGGAGTGAAAAGGCCCACTGCAGAAACATGATTCCCGGAGAAAATGCCAATCCCATTTGCTCCGGTTGTTTCTGATGCCTCAGAGAGTAAAAATGCCGGCTGATTGTCACAGCGGGGTGAAACTGTTGTGAAAGATACTACTGGACTAGAGACCAGGCTGAAAGTTTTAGTAATGCTATTTTTGCAAGTGATACCGGAATAAACATCGTATTTCAGCGTGATGTTTTTTTCGGATGGATGGGAGAAGCTGGTATACTGGTAATTGTATTTTTTCCCAATGAATGGGGATTCATCTGTGGTATTTGCCAAAGGAGTATTCTGTATGTCCCAAAAAATATCAATCTTGGTAAGACTGCCAAAATTTACTGTCGATTGATCCAGCAAAACAATTTTTTCATTGCTGCAAAAATTGCGATCACTGGTTACAAGCAGATCAGCACTCGGTATGCTTCCGTTCACAGTAAATGGTAGTGTCAAACTATCTATGCAACCTGCGGCAGTGGTGACTTTGCTCTTTACCTGATAAACTGCTGCAGCACTATAGATATGGGAAGGATTTTTCAATGTTGAAAAATTCGGATTGCCTGCTGTGGCTGAGGGGTCGTCAAAATACCATTG
>JBJTTC010000131.1:0-2973 GCA_046079965.1 Sediminibacterium sp.
CAAGGTGAATATGAGCCCGATGGTCACCAGCAATTATTTTGCACCGGGGCATCGCATACGCATCGAAGTATCAAGCAGCAATTTTCCCCGCTTCGATCGCAACCTGAATACAGGCGGGGCCAATTACAATGAGAGCAAGCCGGTAACAGTGCAGAATACGATACATCATTCTAAGCTGTATCCTTCTGTTATTAAATTGCCGATAGCGCCGAAAAGATAGTAAAGGAAGTGCTTCTGAAGTTCAATGAGTTGACTACCATTGAATATAAAAAATGAAAAGACTCAAAAATCCCCACCCCGGCCATTAACCGAAATGGGGATTGATATTGAACCTGCGACTAATTATTCCTTCACTCCGGTATTCACCACCGGTCCATCCTTGCGCCAGGCATCGGTATTGAGCTTGCGCGGTGTAGGATATACCTCATCCAAAGAGCTGCCATCATATAAACGACCATCCTTAATCACATAACGAATGCTATTCGTGTTGCGGATGTTCTCAAGCGGATTGGCATCTAATACCAACACATCCGCCAGCTTGCCGGCTTCGAGTGATCCGAGATCTTTGTCCAAACCAATCGCAGTAGCCCCATGAATCGTTGCTACCTGCAGCGCCTGTAAATTACTCATACCACCGCTGGCTACACTCCACAACTCCCAGTGATACCCCAAACCTTGTAGCTGTCCGTGTGATCCCACACCTGCCAGTCCGCCCTGATCTACCAGGCTCTTGATGCCCTGCGCATGCTTGCTGAACACATGGTCATCCTTGATGAACCATCCGCCCAAACCACCTACCCGCCGCCGACTCTTGGCAGCCAACTCTTCATAAGGCGTATAATATTGTAACTTCTTATCCGCATACACATTCTCAGTAGTATAATAATAATTCTCTGCCCAGGGTCCGCCATAGGATACAAGCAAAGTAGGTGTTACCGTCATCTTTGCTTCCGCAATAGATTTCGTTACATCTTTATAGAGCGGGAATATTGGCAGCGCATGCTCATGTCCGGGATAACCATCGAAGAGCTGCGTCATGTTCAGCTTGAAATCCAATCCACCTTCAGTCGTCGGCATTAACTTCTGCTCTTTGGCTGCTTCAATCACCCATTGACGTTGCTGGCGATTGCCTACCAAATACATCTTGATGGTCTTGGTATTGTAATACTTGCTGTACTGTTTTAATACACTGCGAGTCTGATCGAGGTCCTTCAGGTTGTATGCCCAATACCCGACGCCCGGTCCTGTTGAATAAATGCGCGGACCAACGATTTGTCCGGCATCCACCATATCGCTATACGTGAGTACATCGGTGGTCGCAGTCTGCGGATCGCGCGTGGTTGTTACACCATAGGCAAGGTTGGCAGCATAGATCCACACCTGGTTTTTATGCAATCCCCAGAAAGGCCACATGTGTGCATGTGTATCAACAAATCCCGGCAGCAAGGTCTTACCGCTACAGTCAATCTCTTTCGCGCCGGCAGGTACTTTGAGACTGCCCCTTTTTCCTACCGCCACAATTCGGTTGTTCACGATAAGTACATCACCTCTTTCAATCACTTCATTGCCTTTCATCGTGATGATGCGTCCATTTTTTAGCAAAACCACTCCACTGGGCTTGTCTTTTGGAAAGAAAACTTTCACCTGCATCTCTGTAGCTGCATACTTGGGCTCCTTAGGTGTTGTCTTCGTAGTCGTGTCGGCCTTCGCTTTTATTTTGGCAACAGAATCAACAGCCGCACGCGCTGTTTTATCCAATGCATCAAGTGCCCGTAAGCTATCTGCCTTGCGCAACTCGGTGGCTTTTTTGGCGGACTGAACAGAATCTTCAAATGCCTCGGCAGCGTCTACATCATAGGTCCAGTGCCCATTGCCCAGACTCCAGTGTACTTTGTTGCTGTTCATTTCCCATGCGGGAAACTCACCACCAATTTCTGTTAACTGGCGTGAGGGGAAGGAAGAACTTGTAGGATCCGATACAGAAATGGAAGGCACTTTACCCGTCTGCGGTGGAATGGTAATCACATAAATATTGTTGGTTACTTTGGCGAGTGCTTTGTTCCCCGAAGGGGCCATCAACACTGCTTCTGCGGGTGAAGGCATACTCTGAGGTTCGCGCATATCGCTGTTCGCAGGCAACATGCAATGGTTCAGCGGACTAGCATCCAGCATATTGCGGCCCATCACAAAACGACGATGACCGGTCTCTTCGCCGGCTTCCGATACCGACCCATAAGGTGTGATACCACTTACTTTCACGTGGGTCTTCTCATCGGTGGCATCCCAGCGCATGCTAATCAGACTACCATCAGGGGTATTCAAAAAGATGCGGGTAGTATCACGGGTGAAGTGCAGGTTGCCGCGGTTGCGTGCCTTGTCGATTAACTGAATTTTTCCGCCGCGCGGTTCCATCCATACAATATCACTTTCGGCATCAGAATAAAAAGGACTCTCCGCATCTTTGAACAATCTCTTGGGTCCGCGGAAAAAAGCAATGCGGTTGTGAAAGCTCCAGGCCGGACTCATATAAAATGCGGACTCGGAAGTGAGTTGACGAACTTCATTTTTTCCGCCAACGGCGGCAACAAACAAATGGCCTCCTTCTTTTTCATCCCAGCTGACGAAGGCAAGCTGGTTCCCATCGGGACTCCAGGCAGGCATGGCTTCTGTGAAATTGTGCTGACTCACACGCTGAGGCGTTCCATTGGGCCATTCCATTACATACAAACGATTCAATACGGTGAAAGCCAGTTTTTTTCCGTCAGGACTTGGCACAGCATCACGTATTTGAGTTGCCAGTTGATGGCTCGTATCATGAATAGGATAATTAAAATAAAGGCGTGGCCCCATTTCCAGTTCTACGTTTACGCGGAAAGGAATTTCTTGCGGTGCAGTGTCTTCCTGAACAGATAGCTTCCAGATTTTTCCTCCATAAGAAGCAATGAGAAACTTGCTATCCGGCGTAAAGTTCAT
>JBJTTC010000132.1:0-4892 GCA_046079965.1 Sediminibacterium sp.
CCAACAACATTTCTGTGATTCTCGATCAGTGCATGAATCTTCCCGCTTTGGAAGACGATGACATCGATCAGCCCTTCAAAACACCGGCGGCGCTTCAAAAAGCGGGCGTTTTATATTGTATCAACGATGATGATGCCAACACCCGTTATAGAAACCTTTCATACAACGCCGGTATTGCTTCCACATTCGGGCTGAGCAAAGAAGAGGCGGTAAGTGCCATAACACTGAATGCCGCTAAAATTTTAGGCATCGACAACAGAACAGGAAGCCTGGAAGTGGGGAAAGATGCCAACATCGTAGTTTGTGACGGAGACCTGCTCGACCCCAAAAGCAGCACCGTTAGCCATATACTTATTCAGGGACGCATGACAAGTCTCGACAACAAGCAAAGACAACTGTACGAAAGATATAAACACAAATACTCGTTGAAGTAATCTGTATCAATCGCTTTCCCGCCTTGGGCGGAATCAACTGGCAAGCCGCGCTTCATCGTGCGGCTTGCTGCATTTTATACGATGAGCCAACGCACAGTCCCTCGCTTTTCATACCTTTAAGCCATGGAAAAAAAGTTGTTCCTGTTGGATGCAATGGCGCTAGTGTACCGGGCTTATTATGCGCTGATTCGGGCTCCCCGTATTACATCGCGTGGGAAAAACACCAATGCACAATTCGGGTTTACCAACACGCTGTTTGAATTAATCAACAAAGAAAAGCCAACGCACCTTGCCGTTTGCTTCGACACACATGCCCCCACCGAAAGGCACACCGATTTTGCGGAATATAAATCCAATCGGCAAGAAGCCCCCGAGGATCTGTTGGATTCTCTTCCGGATATAAAAAAGATTATTCAGGGCTTCAATATTCCTGTAGTAGAGTTGGATGGCTATGAAGCAGATGATGTCATTGGTACCGTCGCCTGGCAGGCAGCCGATTTGGGGTATAGCGTATATATGGTAACCTCGGACAAGGACTATGGACAACTGCTGATTCATCCACATGTATATATATATAAGCCCGCGTCCGCCGGTGGCGCAGAAGAAATACTAACTGCTGAAAAAATTTGTGAGAAATGGGACATCAGGCGTGTTGAGCAAGTGGTTGATATGCTAGGTCTCATGGGGGATGCGGTGGATAATATTCCGGGCATTGCGGGTATTGGAGAAAAAACAGCAGCCAAGTTGCTGAAGGAATATGATACACTTGAAAACGTGCTGGCTCATGCAGATGAAATCAAGGGTGCCCTCGGCGAAAAAGTGCGCAAGGGGAAAGAAGATGCCATCATGAGCAAAAAACTGGCAACCATCATTACCAATGTGCCTGTGAGTTTTCACGAAGAAGATTATCGTTTAAAGGAGTGGAACAAAGAGTTGTTGACAGAGGCGTTCACCGACCTCGAGTTCAAAACGTTGGGAAAAAGAATATTGGGTGAAAGTTTCAACGCATTTCAAACGGCTCCCAAAGCGGTTCAGATCAACCTCTTTGGCGAGGCAACAGATATGCCGGCTGCAAAAAAAGAAGCGCCGGTAGAATCCGCACAGGGATTGCTTGCGGAAAAAAATATTCACAATACTCGGCACCATTATACGCTGGTAGAAACAGAAAGCGAGATCCGCGACATGGTGAATGAGCTAATGGCGGTCGCTGAAATTTGCTTTGATACAGAAACAACGGACCTTGATGCCAACGAAGCCGAGCCGGTAGGAATGAGCTTCTCCTATAAGATGGGTGAGGGATATTATATTCCTTGTCCTGCCGACAAAAAAGAGCGGGCTCGCTTTTTAGAACAAGTTAGTCCTCTCTTTGAAAGAACAGATGTTACCTGGGTTGGGCACAACCTTAAGTATGATTTACTGATTCTAAAATGGTTGGGTTTTGTTCCCAAGGGAAATGTTTTTGATACCATGCTAGCACACTATCTCATTGATCCCGAGGGGCGCAGGAGCATGGATTATCTCAGCGCGCGCTATCTGGGTTATGAGCCGGTTCATATCGAAGAGCTAATAGGTAAAAAAGGGAAGGGGCAGGGAAACATGCGCGATGTGGAGAAGGAAAAAATCAAAGAATATGCAGTAGAAGATGCCGATATAACGCTACAACTTAAGTCGGTGTTTGTGCCGGAAATGGACAGCAAAGAAGTAGAGCGTGTTTTTCGGGAGGTGGAAAATCCCCTGGTGCGGGTTCTTACAGATATGGAGTTTGAAGGGGTTCGCGTGGATGTGCCTTTTTTAAACGATTATAGTCAGCTGTTGGAAAAAGAAGCGAAAAAGTGCGAGGAGTCTGTTTACCAGCAGGCGGGCGTTCGATTCAACCTAGCATCGCCCAAACAGCTGGGTGAGGTCTTGTTTGAAAAACTACAACTGGATCCCAAAGCAAAAAAAACAAAGACCGGACAGTATGCAACGGGTGAAGATGTGTTACAGAAGCTGGCGGCCCAACACCCCATTGTTGCAGATATCCTCGGCTTTCGTGAACTAACCAAGCTCAAAAGCACCTATGTAGATGCGCTGCCCGAGATGATCAATAGTAAAACAGGAAGAGTACATACTTCTTATGCGCAGGCGGTGGCGGTAACCGGTCGACTAAGCAGCAACAACCCCAATCTACAGAACATCCCGATTCGGAGTGACCGCGGGCGGGAAATCAGAAAGGCCTTTATTGCACGCGAAGAGGGGCGCGTTCTCGTAAGTGCGGACTACTCTCAAATAGAATTGCGCATTGTGGCATCTATGAGTGGAGATGTGAACATGTGTGAGGCATTTCGGCTGGGAAAAGACATTCATACAGCAACTGCTGCCCGCGTTTTTGGTGTTGCCGAAGAAGATGTAACAAAAGAAATGCGCTACAAGGCAAAGAGCGTGAATTTTGGAATCATTTACGGGCAAGGTGCTTTTGGTTTGGCAGAGAACCTGGGCATTTCGAAAACGGAAGCCAAAGAGATAATAGACAATTATAAAAAAGAGTTCTCGGGCATCACCCGTTACATGGATGATGTTGTACAATATGCTCAGAAGAACGGATATGTGGAAACCCTGTTGGGGCGAAAGCGTTGGTTAAAAGATATCAACTCTGCCAACTTCACTGTCCGTGGTTTTGCAGAGCGCAATGCTATCAATTCTCCCATTCAAGGAACCGCGGCAGACATGATCAAGCTGGCAATGATTGGCATACACAAAGAGATGAAAGAGCGAAACATGAAATCTGTTATGATCTTGCAGGTGCACGATGAATTGGTCTTTGATGCAGTGGAAGAAGAGCTTGAGCAGCTCAAGCCACTAATTTTGTCCGGCATGAAACAGGCGCTGGTGTTGCCCAACTCCGTTCCGGTGGAGGCGGCAATCGGGGCGGGAAAAAATTGGCTGGAAGCACACTAAAAAATTTTTTATGCCTCCCAACGAAGCAACAATTCAAAGATTTTATTCCGCTTTTCAGCAAAGAGATAGCGCCGAAATGGGCCGGTGTTATGATGAGAAAATTGTTTTCAGCGACCCCGTTTTTCCATGGCTCGAAGGCGATGCTGTTCGGAAAATGTGGGAAATGTTGTGTAGCCGCGGAAGGGATTTGAAGATAACCTTCGGAAAAATAGAGCTCTTGGATGAAGAATATGCCACCTGCGATTGGGAGGCACATTATACATTTTCAGCAACAGGGAGGCACGTGGTAAACAAGGTGAGGGCGCATTTTAGATTGAGTAACGGACTCATAACCGAGCACTCCGATGCATTTGATATGTACAAGTGGTGTCGGCAGGCCCTGGGCTTGAAGGGGTGGCTGCTCGGGTGGTCGGGGTTTTTGCAGAACCGGGTGCGCAAACAGGCTTTTTCCAGCCTGGAAAAATTCATGCTCAAAAATTAACCTTTTGTGCGGTTCGAACGTTTTAATCCCAACTATCTTTGCGCCATGAATTGGGAATTCTATTTTAAACAGATGTGGTTGATTGGTGGGCGGTACAGTTTCTTTGCCGGACTTGCGTTCGTGTTGTTCTACGTTTTGTTCCGCCGGAAATGGTTATATAAAAAAATTCAGCTTCGCTTTCCGGAGAACAAGGACTACCTAAGAGAATTTGCCTATTCAATGCTTACCATTTTCATTTTTGCCACAGTAACCTACCCGCTGATCGCCGTTCCTTCCATCGCAAAATATACAACCAGGTACGCAGAGATATCAGAGCGCGGTTGGTTCTATTACATTGCGCTCTTCCCTGTTCTGTTTGTAATGCACGACACCTATTTTTATTTTGCTCACCGGGTCATGCACCACAAGAAGCTTTTTAACCTTTTCCACCTGATACACCATAAATCAACCAACCCGAGCCCCTGGGCGGCGTATGCCTTTCACCCGCTGGAGGCCTTGGTAGAAGTGGGCATTGTGGTAGTTTTTTTATTTACCGTTCCAATACACAAAACCCACCTGATGTTGTTCTTCCTGATGATGATCGTGTACAACGTTTACGGGCATCTCGGCTACGAGTTATATCCAAAGGGGTTTCATAAAACTCGTATAGGAAAGTGGATCAATACTTCAGTTAACCACAACCAACACCATCAATATTTTAAAGGAAATTATGGTTTGTATTTTTTGTTTTGGGACAGGGTGTTGGGCACCATTCGCGAGGATTATGACTCGCGTTATGTTGACGCAACAACACGCAAAAAATAAATTGACGGGGGCTATTTTTTCTTATACACCGGAACGGTACTGCAGGGCTCGCCGTAAAATATACTTTTCACTTCGGGGCGTAGCTTTTCAGTTATGGCAATATAAACGGATTCCGGAATGTTTTTTTCGCCGCACCCTTTTACTACTACTCGATGGCCCGCATAATCCCCGGCGTTGATTCCCAAAATGTTGCGCAAAAAAAGGGCTTCTAAAACCTGTTGCTCGTTCCCCCTGAA
>JBJTTC010000133.1:0-7027 GCA_046079965.1 Sediminibacterium sp.
GCATTACGTCCCTGCCACTGTTGTTTTTCGGGAAAGCTATGAAATCACGGATGCTTTCACTTCCACCCAAAATAGAACAGAGACGGTCAAAGCCGAAAGCTATTCCGCCATGTGGCGGTGCGCCATATTCAAAAGCACCTAACAGAAATCCAAACTTGTGGCGGGCTTCTTCTTCTGTCATCCCTAAAGCAGCGAACATCTTTTCCTGCAGGGGTCGCTGAAAGATTCTGATGGAACCGCCACCGATTTCGTTGCCATTCAAAACCATGTCATAAGCATTCGCTTTGATTCCGGCATAGGGATGTTCCAGGTACTTCGCAGCATCTTTTATTTCCGGATCATTGTTGATCATCACAGGAATATGTTCCGGTTTGGGTGCAGTAAAAGGATGGTGCCGGGCCACCCAGCGATTTTCTTCTTCGGCATATTCAAAGAGTGGGAAATCTACTACCCAAAGTAATTTTAACTCCTCTTCCTTTCTCCAACCCAGGCGTTTACCCATTTCCAAACGAAGCTCGCTAGCAGCTTTTCTGGTTTTTTCTTCCCTACCTGCCAATAGAAAGACCAAATCTCCTGGTACCGCACCGGTTCCCACCACAATCGCCTTCAGTTGTTCCTCAGAGAAGAATTTATCTATACTACTTTTACAGGTTCCATCCGAACTGTATTTAATGTAGACAAGTCCCTGCATACCTATTTGAGGCCGCTTCACCCACTCGGTTAATTCGTCGATTTGTTTGCGGGTATATTCAGCACAGCCGGTCACTGCCATTCCAATAATGGTTTCTGCTCCATCCAAAACAGCGAATCCGGTTTGTTGGAAGTCAATACCACCGGCATCAGCGGGAGATTTTTTGGGAAAGGTATGGGAAGGGAATTTGAAATTGGATAATTGCATGCCAAAACGAATATCTGGCTTATCATTGCCATACCGCCACATAGCTTCGTCCCAGGTCATTCTTTCTACCTGCGCAGTGTAGTCAATTTGTTTTACATCTTTGATGATGTGTTTGATCAACTGTTCAAACATCTGTAAAATATCTTCCTGCTCTACAAATGACATCTCACAATCAATCTGGGTGAACTCCGGCTGCCTGTCGGCTCTCAGGTCTTCATCACGGAAACATTTTACTATCTGATAATACCTGTCATACCCGCTAACCATCAGTAACTGCTTGAAAGTTTGTGGGGATTGTGGCAGTGCATAAAACTGTCCGGGATTCATCCGGGAAGGCACTACAAAATCTCTTGCTCCCTCGGGAGTAGATTTGATCAAAAAAGGAGTTTCAATATCCATGAAACCTTGCTGGTGCAGAAAATTACGGGCAGACCTGTTCACTGCATACCTGAGTTCCAGGTTTTTCCTGACTGCATTTCTGCGTAAGTCAAGAAAACGATATTTCATTCTCAGATCATCCCCACCATCTGTATCATCCTGAATGGAAAAGGGAGGTACAGCAGAAGCATTTAATATTTTAAAGGATTGAACAGTGACTTCTATATCACCCGTAAGAATCTGAGGATTTTTATTGGATCGCTCGGTTACTAGTCCTGTTGCCTGTAAAACAAATTCCCTACCCACCGGTTGTTCCGTTAATTGCTGATTGAGTTCCTCACCAAAAAGCAATTGAGTGATGCCATAGCGATCTCTCAGATCAATAAAAGTAATAGATCCAAATTTGCGAATGGTTTGTACCCAGCCGGCAAGGGTAACTTCCTGATGAACATGACCCAATCTTAATTCCCCACAGGTGTGCGAACGATACATATATTATGATTTCATGACCAGAACTGAAAATTCCGAATTGCCTCCGGAACCAAATATTGCCGCAAATATAACCCAAATGCCGCAAGCTTTTTTCTATCCCGGTTTAGCTGAATTCTTTCATCTTTGCAACATGTTCCCCCTGCGATTAACTCCCCGTGTTTCTGTTTCCCTCCTTTTTTTTGCTGCCGGACTCACCTTTGCCAGTTGGGCAAGCCGCATTCCTGATGTGCAACAATTATATCAATTAGGAAACGGAGCGTTGGGGGCTGTTCTATTTGCTCTTCCCGCGGGTTCGCTAATCAGTCTGCCATTGTGGGGATGGATGATCGCAAAATATGGGAGCAAGAGAATGTCTGCTCAGGGCTTACTGCTTTACCCTCTCTTGCTCTGTATTATTCCCATGATGACAACCACCTGGCAGTTATGGCTTTTGTTGTTCCTTTTCGGAATGACGGGTAATCTATGCAACATTGCCATCAATACCCAGGCAGTAGGGGTGGAAAAAAGCTATGACCGCTCTATTATGGCAACTTTTCATGCCATCTGGAGTCTGGCCGGATTTACAGGCGCTTTTTTGGGAAATCTTTTCATCAGCTGGAATATGTCTTTGTTGTATCATTTTACCATCATTGCCATCATTTCGGGAATCTTACTTTTATCAGCACTGCCTCGGTTAATCAGAGGAGATGGTGCAACCACTACTACTTCTTCAGGATGGGTTCTTCCGGGAAAAGAATTACTGCTCTTAGGATGCATTGCCTTCTGTTGTATGGCTTGTGAGGGCACAATGTTTGACTGGAGTGGTGTTTATTTCCAGCATGTATTGCAGGTGCCTAAAAATCAAGTGGCAATTGGCTATGCCGCCTTCATGAGTACTATGGCAGGAGGTAGGTTTCTCGGCGATTGGTTCATCAATCGCTTGGGTAATAAATTAGTATTGAGGGTGAGTGGTTTGTTGATTACCACCGGTCTGTTGCTTTCAGTTCTCCTGCCTACTTTGGTAACTGCTACCATCGGTTTTATGCTGGTGGGATTAGGTGTTTCATCGGTTATACCGGTCGTTTACAGCAATGCGGGGAAAGCGGGTAATCTTTCTCCTTCCGTCGCGTTGGCAACCGTTTCAAGCATTGGTTTTATTGGCTTTCTGATTGGCCCACCCATCATTGGTTTCATCGCTGAAATGTTCAGTCTGCGCTGGTCATTTACCCTGATTGCTCTACTCGGACTTGGAACGACTTTTTTTTCCGGTCTGGTAAAGCTGAAAAAATAAGTTAAGAGAAAATTACATGGTCTCCGACTCTTCCGGATTTCTGGGCTTCCAAATGATATAATAATAAGCAACAATCAATAATCCGGCGATGAAAGGAATCAAGGCCAGTTGCTTATATGTGAACCCGCCACCGAGTGATTCATTATCTAAGTGAATGAATTCAGTAATCATCCACAATGAGTTGGCGGATATCCAGAGTGTGATAGCCAGGTTATGGCACCATTCAGACATGATGGCCTTGGTTCTCCAAGCAATTACAATAGAGATAATGAGAGTAGGAATAATAAAAATGGTTCCTAATAGCTTCCAACCCATACACCAGGATACATCCTTGAACAACCAGAAAACAATGTGAAGATTTTCCATTTTTCTGTACTGTATCGGAATCTTGTAAAAGGAGTTCGATACGCGTGGTGTTGTATCCATTTCGATTAGTGGGGCTCTATTCAGTGAATGAGGTTGTTTTTGATTGGAGTAAAAGTAAGGAATCAGTCAGTAAATCGGGACAAAATTTTTGAGAAGCGGCTGATGTCGGCTTGAGGATGGATGGGAAGCCCCTGAATCAGGTGATCAGCGAGCTCATGAGCGAACCAGGGTGCCAGCGAGCAACCCTTGGTGCCCATGCCATTTAAAATCCCCACTGATTTAAATTGAGGGTGCAAGCCTACAAATGGTCTTCGTTCCAGATTTGCTGGTCGCAGTGAAGCTTTGTGGTCCAATATTTCGAAAGATACCTTCAGCCATTCTTGCAATGTGTTATTGACCCGATTCCGAAAAGCATCCGTAGGTTGGTCATGTTCAAAATCCCATTCATAGGTTGAACCAATCCAAAAAATATCATCTTTCCAGGGTACGATGGAAAATCCGCACTTATAAATTTGATTAGTAGGCAGGTCAGGGATGCGCGCCCAGATTACTTCTCCTTTGTTGGCAACAAAGGGTAGGGCAGCAAACAAATGAAATTGACTCCCCGCTGCTCCATCACAGAATAAAATTTTCTTTGCCTTGATATCCCTGTATGAGATATTGTTTTCTTCAATTACGAGTTCCTTATGATAAAAAACTTCCTCTCTTATTGTATTGTTTTCAATCAGTATAGATCGCCATCCTTCCAAGAGAGCATTGATGTTGATCAGATAGGCAGGTTTGATTTCTCCGGGGGGAAATGCAAAATGAAAAAAATTCTTCCATTGATCTGTATTGGAAGGAATTCCCAGCAGCGATTCCTCGGCCATCCTTTCCTGAAAGGCAAGATGCATCTGAGCAGTTACCGGAAAATCTAGGATGCTCGTTTCAGTTAGTAAGCTCTTTCCTAGCAATAATTCCCAACTTTTGTAGGCATCCTTTGCAAAGGGCATGAATTTGTCTATTTCCCAGGTTTTTACCAATCTCCTTCCAGTAACCGGATTGATGATGCCACTGGCAATGCGGGAAGCGGTGGTGGGTCTCTCTTCATCAATGACCTGAATATCACATCCTGCTTCCAGCAGGTATCTGCTGAGAAAACTACCACAGATGCCCTGTCCAATAATCAGGTAATCTACATTCATGCTACAAATATCCGGTTTAATTACCAACGCGAAGGGTAGTGGAAGAAGTATGGGCCTGGAATTCGGGGGCATATAGACTTTGCAGTCTGGCCGTTCCAAAAGAAAATTCTCCCGGGTGTGTCAGGAATGACGAGTAATCAATGATGTAAGTTCCCTTTTCTATTTTACGGAAGAAGAAACCTGTATGTGAATCCAGCGTGGTCTGATAATAAGACAGACCATCCTGTTGTTGGTAGGCACTGATTACATCTTCCGGTTCGCTTCCAGCAGCCCGCATGTCTTTGAGGAAAACAAATTCGATGGACCGACGACAGGTAATAATTAATCTGGTTACGATACGGTCCCCCTTTCGAAGACTGCTCATTGTAGTCAATGGCTCCAGCATATTTCCCGTAGAACTTTTTTTAGAGACAAATAATTTTTTCTGGATACTCCAATCAGGATGTTGACTGTCTTTGATATGGTCGTGATTTTCCAGGTATTGCCAGTAAACAGCTCCTGATATAGGACCTGCTTTTGTTACTTCAGCACGTTGCTGTTGCTGGTTGCCCACTTGAACCGTAATTGTTCCCATGGCGTTGTTGACTCTTTTACCTTCTACTACTTTTCTGAAATATCCTGTACCGGCTTCTGATTGCTCCTGACTAATACGGTAATTCATATCCCCAATTTTTATTTCTACCTGCTGATTGCTATTAAGATAAGCAGGTGGTAATGATAGTAACAAAGCATAGCATGCTTCGGCAGTGGCAGGAGTTGTTGACCACTGACTGGTTCTCTTTTGTTGCAACATCCAGCGAATGATTGATTCGATATGGTTTTGATAAGAATTTTTCGAAAGGGCTCCTGCTTTTTTGAGCGTTGTTAACATCTGTGTGGCCATGCTGAGAGGGGTAATATAGCCACCTCTGTAACCACCATATTTCCAGTACATACCTTGAGAGGAATCTCGAACGGCCATTTCCAGCAGAGAGGGAATCAGTCTTTGAATAGCCGTATCTTTTTCTTTTCTATCCAACATGATTTCTGCCAGCTGACTTTGTTGCAATGATGCGTAGGAACGCCAGTTTCGAAGTGCCATTAGTTGTATGAATTCATAATCTGTAACATATCTGTTCGGAACATCACTGAAGTGTGCCCGAAGTTGAAGGTATTGGATCCATTGATCAGGTAAGACATACCGTGATGATAAATCTTTGATGGCCAGTACTCGTTCATAAAAAATATGCAGCGAGCTGTCGAGGTATCGAAGGGCAGACACCATCATGGATTTGCATTGATGCTGATAAATAGTTTCTGCAGCATTAAGTTCCCGCAGCTTTTTCATGCCTTCCAGGATGTACAGGGTAGTTATCTCTTCAGGTTTGCCGCCCTCCAGCCAGCTAAATCCTCCGGAGCTATGTTGAAATTGTCGAAGAGATACGATTTGTTTGATAAGGTTGCTGGCAATTGTAGCTCTATCCAACAATTGACTCAATGATGCCAATTGTTGTTCTTCCTGCTCTGCTTCTTTTATCCAGGGTGTTTCTCTGTTGAGAATAGAATGTAAGTCGGCAGCTTTTTCAAATCGATTTTTTGACCGGGTTGAATCTTGCTTCCACTGAAGGAGGGTGGATTGTATGAATGGATATTGTTGTAATGTAAAACTTGCTAACTGATTAGCATAAATTCTATTCCAGATTTGCTCTGCGCTAGGTTGTTCATTTTCTATCAGGAAGGGAAGTGCTTTTACAACATACCAGGCGGGACGAGTGGCTATCTCCCACTGCATATTTTGTTGCGTCAGTGTGGCGCTGTTGTTATTGACTAAATTGGGAAACTGAAATGTTTGGGTTGTGTCTCCTTGTAGCCAGAAAGATCTGGATTCGGTGACCAAAGTTCGATTGGTGGTTACCGGTAAAATATTTTGTTCGCCATCTGACAGGTTGCCTGACTTCGCTTTGATGCGCCAGATGAGTGGTTGGTTAAAGCCATAGGGTACCTGAATAGGAAAACGAACGATACTTGTTTTTCCGGCAGCCGCAGTAAAATATTGCACCGGAAAAACATTATTGAACCAGCCGTCTACCGGCGAATCAGTGGCTGCATTGATCAATTCGAGGGCAACCTGACCCGTCAACTCGCTATCGCCCAAATTCGCAATTTGAGTTATTAACTCAATCTGATCTCCCTCTCGCAAGAAACGAGGCACTTGTGGTATCACCATCAGTTGTTTACGGGCTTCAACTTCTATCTCCCGGAATCCAGTTTGAAGGGATTGACTGTGCGCGAAAATCATCCATTTCCAGCGGGTGAGTGATTCGGGAAGGGTAAAATGGATGGTATAGTTGCCGCTGCTATCTGCATATACATCAGGTAGGAAGAAAGCAGTTTCCTGTAATTTTTTGCGAATGGGTGTTATGTCTAATTTCTCAGATGAAGGGAGGTTGGTTTTTTCAC
>JBJTTC010000134.1:0-3423 GCA_046079965.1 Sediminibacterium sp.
CCAGATTGATGTAGTCCGGTTTCAACCGATATGCCCCCCTGATTTCTTGCCAGAATGTATCGTCACTTGCCGTAACCTCGGGGGAGGAGTTCAAAAGATCCCGGGCACTGGCAGGAAGTGAGAGCCATGCCAGTGGGGTACTCAATGCTGAGTAAGTCATCGTTCGGAGGAAATCTCTTTTTTTCATACCAGGTGGTTGAAGAATGATCAGGACTTGATGAGGGAGGAAAGCTTGGTGTAGCCGATGTGCCATTCGTCTGCTGTTGCTTTTCGTCCGGAAGTAATTTCAATATGATATTTCTCTCTGAGTTCATCCGACAAAAGATCTTCTACCAAATAAGAATCATCGATGTCAATTCCATATTTATCATCAATATGTGCAGTGGCGCCTTTGAATCCGGTGTGTTGGTAAAAAGCAGTTAGTTTGGCCGATCGAATGGCGGTTGCAAGGTCAGGGGCTACTTCAATGAGTTTATAGTGGTACTCTTCAAACTCTCCCGGTCGATAACCACCGAGGTTGAGGAAAAATAATTGGGGGGCGGCGGTTTTTGAGGTCCCTTTCTTTTTGGCAGGTACAATTCTTATGTTGAATTGACCAACCGTTGTCACTTCCCGCCAGGCATCAATGTGCAATCTGTGCTTCCCCGGCCAGAAAGATGAAAATTGGGGAACTAAGTCGGCCAGTGTTTGGGCGATGCCAAAAAAAATATCGTGTTGTTCTGTATGCCTGCCTTCCGGCTTACAGCCGATCAATACCATAAAAAGTTTCATGTACAAATATTACTGAATTTTTGCTGTAAATTGTTCGCATGAGAAAAATCTTTCTCCTCATAATTATGACTATATCATTGGGAGTGCAGGCGCAGGAGACCCCTTCAGGCAAACAACAGCTGGTTGATCAAATAAGGGATTGGCTGAGCCGGCAACCGGGTACATATGCATGCGCCGTCAAGCATCTACCCGACGGGGATACTATTCTGATCAACGAAAAGGAGATGTTCCATGCGGCCAGCACGATGAAAACACCCGTGATGATTGAAATTTTTCGGCAGTTGGCGGAAGCTAAGATCCGGCTGGATGATTCTTTGTTGGTGCAGAATGAATTTGCCAGCATAGTCGATGGCAGTACCTATCAATTATCCCCTATTGATGATAGCGATGATGAAGTGTATCAGAAAATGGGTACCCGGCAAACGATTCGCTATTTATTGTTTCGAATGATAACCCGCAGCAGCAATCTGGCAACCAACCTGCTAATGAAATTGGCGGATGGAAAGCAGGTAACTACTACCATGCGTTCTTTGGGGGCACCAACCATACAGGTAATGCGGGGTGTGGAAGATAGTAAAGCGTACCGGCAAGGACTGAATAATGTAACAAGTGCGTATGATCAAATGAAGATATATGAGCAAATTGCCCTTGGCAGTGCAGTAAGCAAAGATGCATCCCTGGAGATGACAGATATTCTAGTGCAACAATTCTATCGCGATTTAATACCCGCTCAGTTGCCTTCCGGCACTCCTGTGGCGCACAAAACGGGCTGGATTACCGGTGTTTTCCATGATGCGGGCATCATTTTTTTACCCGGCGGGGGGAAGTTGGTGCTGGTTTTGCTCTCGAAGGGTGCGACTGACGAGGGGGCAACCAAGCTTGCTTTGTCAACCGTGGCCGCCTTGGTGTACAATTATTATAAGAGATAGGCCTACTTAACATATATAAATTAAATATATTTATTAATGGGTAGCTTACATAGTAATTTTTTAATATGAAGCAGCGTTATATAGGGCCGGGAAGTCTTTTTGTGTACCTGATACCCATTTCTAGTATTAAAAATATAACAAAAATTTTTTTTTCTCAAAATCCTCTATATTTGTTTTGCTTATTTTAACCAATAAACTGCCAATTATGAATTGTAAGAAGCTAGTTATGCCCTTACTCACGGGGCTTTTTGCGTGCTTCTTCGTTGTTGCGGCTCATGCCCAAACGAAGTCTGTAACGGGAAAAGTTTCTGATGCGAAGGATGGATCTCCGCTGGCCGGAGTTTCTGTTGTTGTAAAGGGTTCCAGCACTGGTACACAAACTGCCAATGATGGTTCCTTTCGTATTAATGTCGCCTCCAATGCAACCCTGGTATTTTCCAGTGTAGGTTTTGGAAGCAAGGAAGTTGCCGTGGGCGCTAATTCCTCTATTAATGTTTCTCTGGCTGCTACCAATGAGCAGTTGGGTGAAGTAGTGGTAGTAGGTTATGGTACACGTAAGGTAAAGGACCTCACAGGTTCTGTTGCCAATGTAACTACCAAAGACTTTAACAAAGGTCAGATTGCAACTCCCGATCAGTTACTGCAGGGTCGTACGCCCGGTGTGCTGGTTACGCCTGCTACCGGTGAGCCCGGTGCTGCTGCTACCATCAACATCCGTGGTACGGGGTCCATCAGTGGTGCTCAGGAGCCTCTGTATGTGGTGGATGGTGTGCCCCTGGGTCAGGGTGGTACACTGGGAAATGGAAATGGAAGAAATGGTGTTGAAGGTAGTACTACCCCCAGAAACCCTTTGGCGTTCCTGAACCCAAACGATATCGAAAGCATCACTGTATTGAAAGATGCCTCTGCTGCCGCTATTTACGGTTCAAGAGGTGCGAATGGTGTAATTCTTATCACTACCAAAAGTGGTCGTGGTGGTCGCAATGGTTCTTTCAACCTGAGTGCTAACACCAACGTAGCTAGTACTGCGAAGCGTTATGATCTGATGAGTGCTTCAGACTTCCTGTTGGCTGCTAAAAAAGCTAACATAGATGGTGGTGCTGATCCAGTTGCTGCCGGTGAAGCTGTTAAATTAATCGACAATGGTGCGGTTACAGACTGGCAGGATGAAATTTTCAGAACTGCTATCTCTCAGAACTATAACCTGAGCTGGGGCTACAATGTAGGTGGTACAACTGCCCGCATCAGTGGTTCTTACGACGATCAGCAGGGTATCGTACGCAACAGTTCTTTGAAGCGTATGACCATCCGTGCCAACGTTTCTCAGATGCTGATGGACAACAAACTGAAATTGGAACTGGCTTCTACTTACTCTAATACAAAGAGTCAGTATCCTCCACTCTCTAACAATGCGGGTTATCAGGGAAGCATGTTGGGCGCTGCTCTTCAGCTCAATCCAACTAACCCTGTAAGAAATCCCGATGGAACATTCTTCCAGCCCGGTGATCAGCGCAACCCGGTTCAAATGCTGGCTTACCTTGATGACCGCGATAATATCAATCGTTTCCTGAATAACCTGTCTGCTACTTATCAAATTACAAAAGACCTGTCTTATAAAGCTGTATTTGGCTACGACCAATCAAAAGCTGTGCGTACTGCATTTGCAGATCCTCGCCTGGGTTCTAATGCCTATGGGGGTACTGTAAACATTTTCGGACGTGAT
>JBJTTC010000135.1:0-2864 GCA_046079965.1 Sediminibacterium sp.
CTAACAAAAAAAACAAAACCATGAAAAAAATTTTACTGTCAGCTGGTATGCTGCTTTTCTCATTTACCGCTGCTTTTTCGCAATCTGCCGATGAAGTAATCGGAAAGTACATTGATGCCATTGGTGGCAAAGCCAAATGGAACAGTCTGAACAGCCTTCGTGTGGAGGGACAAATTGAAGTACAGGGTGTTACAATACCTTTCACCATGAATGCACTGAACAACAAAGGAACCAGAATGGATGCTGAGTTTCAGGGGATGAAGATGATTGAAATCGTTACCCCAACTGCCGGATGGGCGATGAACGGATTCCAGGGTCAATCTTCTCTGCAACCTATGTCTGAAGAAGACCTGAAGACAAAAGCCGATGATCTGGAGCTGGTAGATCAGCTGATAGATTATGCAACAAAAGGACATTCTGTTGAACTGCTGGGGAAAGATGAGGTTGACGGCAATGAATATTTCAAACTCAAATTGACTACGAAAAAGGGAAATGAAAAAGTTCATTTTATCGACACCAAAACTTTCTTGATCTACAAGACTGAAACTACCGTTAAAGTTAATGGACAGGAAGTTAAACAGGAAGTAAAGCTACTCGACTATCAAACCCTCGAGAATGGCATTAAAATGGCTTTCAAGCAGGAAGTTGGTCCAATGATGATGGTGACCAAAAAAATTACGGTAAATCCCGCCATCGACGAATCAATGTTCAAAGGAAACTAACCCTTCTTCAAAACTTTTTTCCGGCTACCCATTGGTAGCCGGTTCTTTTTATTGCATCCTTAAATTTTTGTATGAAAAGATTATTTTTTTCCATCCTGTTTCTAGTTGCAACACTGATAGAAGCAGGAGCCCAAAGCAATGTCAATTCCTCTTATTTTCAAGTCATGTCGGCACGTGCACTCGGCCCCTCTACCATGAGCGGACGTATAACGGCGATAGAAGGTATTACTACCGATAAACAAGTCAACCTGTATGTTGGCACAGCAGGGGGTGGTATATGGAAGAGTCAAAATGGTGGCGTATCCTTTGCACCCATCTTCGATAAATATTGTCAGTCCATCGGCGCCCTCGCCATCGAACCCGGGAACGGCAAAGTGGTTTATGCGGGTACCGGAGAAAGCAACATGCGCAACTCTGTATCCATCGGTGTCGGACTCTATAAAACAACCGATGGAGGCAGCAATTGGCAAAAATTGGGACTTGATAGTACAGAACACATCAGTAAAATAGTAATCGATCCGACTGACAAGAAGACCCTCTATGTTTCAGCGCCAGGACCTCTCTGGCACGACTCCCCTCATCGCGGTTTGTACAAATCGACCGATGCAGGAAAAACCTGGCAAAAAATTTGGTTTGTCAACAACCAAACCGGGTGCGCAGACATTGCCATCCATCCTCAACAAACGAATGTACTTCTTGCCTCCAGCTGGCAATTCAGAAGAAAACCGTATGCTTTTAATTCGGGAGGAACGGGTAGCGGACTTTTCAAATCTGAGGATGGAGGAAAAACCTGGCGCAAACTAACCAACGGATTACCGGATGGTATCCTCGGTAGAATAGTTATTTCTCTCAATCCTTCTCAGCCCAACCAGGTTCTTGCCATTGTAGAAGCAGCCAATCCCGGTCTCTATATTTCTAATGATCTCGGTGAAACCTGGAAAAAATTGAGCGTTACAGAAAACATCACTGCCCGCCCCTTTTATTTCAGTACACTGGTGCACGATCCAAAGGATCCCAAGCGAGTATATCGTCCTTCCTTTGCATTTGAATATTCCGATGACGGTGGTTATTCCTGGAGTGGTAACCTGTCAGGTGGCGTAGAACCCCATGCGGATCACCATGCTCTTTGGGTGAACCCATTACAAACAGATCAACTTTTTCTTGGAACCGATGGGGGAGTTTATGTTAGCTATAACAGAGGTAGTAGCTGGACCTTTTTGAACAACCTTCCGGTCGGACAGTTTTACCATGTTGGGATAGATCAAAAAACCAATTACCGTGTTTTTGGCGGTTTGCAAGACAACAACAGTTGGATTGCTCCCGCCGTTAAGCCCGGTGGAATTGCTGCCACAGACTGGCAGGTAATAGGAGGGGGTGATGGTTTCTGGGTTCAGGTTAGTCCCTTAAACCCCAATATACTCTACGCGGAAAGTCAGGGTGGTGAAATGAACAGAATAGATCTATCTACCGGCCTAAGCACCGGCATTCGCCCCAAAAAGCAACAAGGCGATGCAGAGCCTCGCTGGAACTGGAATACACCCATTGTTACCGGAACCTCTGCCAAGAAAACTTCTGCCGGTAAACCTACCTACAATCTTTATACCGGATCACAATACCTGTATCGATCCCGCGATGAAGGTAGAAGTTGGGAGCGCATATCTCCTGACCTTACTACCAACGATTCTTTAAAAAGCAAACAAACAGAAAACAGCGGTGGCATCACCGGAGACAATACCAGTGCTGAAAATCATTGCACGATTTTTACCATCGCCCAGCGTCCCGATAATGAAAACATCATATGGGTAGGAACAGATGACGGTCTTCTACAATTATCAAAAGATGGGGGAAAAACATGGACAAGAAAAGACCCCGCCATTGCAGCTACCGGAGTACCCGCCAATACATGGATCAGCAGCATCACTTTTTCCAATATTCAGAAAGAAAGGGTTTTGGTTACCCTCGATAATCACATGTATGGTGACCATGCAACGTATGTGGTAGTAAGTGAAGATGGCGGAAATACCTGGAAAAGATTTCAATCAGCCGAATTCAGCGGCTTTGCCCACATCATCGTTGAAGATCCTTCCAATTCCAATCTACTTTTCCTGGGCACGGAAATGGGGCTCTTCTTCTCTATCGATG
>JBJTTC010000136.1:0-27367 GCA_046079965.1 Sediminibacterium sp.
GAATGCTTTCATACTTTTTGTACTTTTTTTCATAGTTCGCAGATCTTTCTTCGCCTTCATCTACAGTAGAAAACTTATTGACTTCACTTACATTATAATAAATATAAGCACCACTTCCAATCCATAGAATACTTAGCAATAGCACAATGGTTGCGCTGTTTCTATTCCATCTGTTTTTGAAGGCCTGCCAGCGGGATTTGAAACTATGGTTGGTACCCCGTGCCCACATTAGTGCAGCCAATACCAGCAAGATGAAGCCAAAGGAGGTCCAGTAAAGATTGAACCAAAACAGAGGTTCTGCAAAATGACCGAAGTCATTCATATCTGATAATCGGTAGCCGGGTTTGTAACTGTATAAAAAAAGGTTGTAATTCCAATCAAGGAAACTACGGGCAATGAATATTAATACCCAGATTGCAATACCTGCAAAGTGTCCTAAAAATTTATTGTTAATCAGTGCGTGCACAAAAAATGCAAGAAGTGCCATTTGCAAGTAATCCCAGAAAGTGATGGCATACAGATCAATGAAATAGTAATCCCACTTGAAATCAAAAAATCCTTGTAAAACCTGTACTGTCACTCCCACTACCATAGGTACTGTTGCCAGGAGGAAGCAAACACCTGTTATGGCAAGAAACTTTGACCCCAATTGTACCCAGTTGGGAACAGGCAAGGCATCTGCGATGTTAGAAAATCGCGTGGCACGATCCCTGTGTACGGTTTCGCCTGCATAGAACATGATTAAGATGAATACAAACAGACTATAGTTGAAAGTTTTGAACAACAACATATTCATGGTTACTGGTCTGTCCGGTACACCATATTGTAGATTCCCTATCCAGTCATCAATGAATAGAAATAAAATTCCACCCAGAATGATAGAAAGAAAATAGCTGTCACGTAATATGTTGCGGAATTCCAATTTCCCCAGATTCCAGAGGTTAGACCAATTCAGACCTTTGCTGAATGTTGGATTATAAAGTGGTAAGGCAATGCGGGCAGTTTTCAGCTCACCTTCTTTGATACGTGCCGATCTGCTGCTTTGCGATACAAATCTTCCGATGGTGAAACGCCAATAAGCAACTAATAGCACCAGTAATCCTATTCCCGGCCAAAGCAACCGGTTGAGCAATAGATTACCGGACATGGGGGTGAGCAATGTGTTTTGTTCAACCGGAGTGAAATATTTCGTGGCATTGGAAAAAGTGTTCAATGCAAAAGGATCAAGCAGATCAACTAAATCACGTTTATCCAAATCACTTACCAGGAAGTTGGAAAGCAAGTAGAGGATAAACAATAAGATAGATGCTGTGTACAATACCCTGTTATTGCGTAACCAGGCTACTAATCCGAAGAAAATACAAGAAGTGAAAAATAAGCTGGGAATGAAAATGGTAAGATAGGGCCAAAGATAATTGATAGGTAAATTCGGACCATATCTTTCGGGCTTAGTCCAGTCAGTGATTGGACCCAACCAGGTTCCGGCAATATAGCCAACAATAGCTCCTGAACATACCAGTACTAAAATCATGAAAGACCCCCAGAACCTGCCCCAGAAATAGGCAGAGCGTCCGATTGGCGTGGACAGCAGATATTCTTTGGTATTGTGTTCCAGGTCACGATACAGGGGAACTCCCATGATGGCCGAACTGATGAGTACACTAAAAATCCCCAGTAATGTAAAAAATGAACCAATCATGGTGGGAGAATTGTGGTACACTTTTTCACTGGCAGGTGTTCCTCCATCAGCTATCAAAAGCATTGTGATGAGCAGGAAAACTAAAAAATAAATATAAGTAGCCGGACGTTGAAGCCGGTAGCGAATTTCAAAACTAAGGACTGACCAAAACATAGCTTTTAATTTACAGGGTTACCAGATCCATTTTTGCTGAAATGGCATTGAAGTAAACATCTTCCAACGTAGGTTCAGACAAGCTAAATCCATTACCCGGATCAGCATCTGCTATCACACGGATGAATAACCTTCCTTCTGCCAATTGTGTTGCGATCACATGATATTTACTCCTGTAGTCATCTATCTCTGTTTTGGGAATAGATTTACTCCATACTTTGCCGGTGAGCCAGTTTACAGCCTCTTTCGGTGTGCTCACCGCCATTACTTCTCCTCCGCAAATGATGGCGAATCTTTTACAAAGTGTTTTGACATCTTCTACAATGTGTGTACTTAGAATTACAATGGTGTTCTCACCAATCTCACTTAACAGATTATAGAATCTATTACGCTCTGCAGGGTCAAGTCCAGCTGTTGGCTCATCTACAATCAACAGTTGTGGGTTACCTACTAATGCCTGTGCAATTCCAAAGCGTTGCTTCATACCTCCTGAAAAACTTCCTAAATTTCTTTTCCGCTCTTTCCACAGATTTACTTTTTGTAGCAATGCATCTACTGTTTCCTGGCGCTCCGCTTTATTAGACAATCCTTTTAAGCGAGCAATATGATCTAACATCATGCCTGCGCTTACTCTGGTGTAGACGCCAAATTCCTGCGGTAGATATCCCAATACTTTTCTCAATGCCTCAGGGTTGTGCAAGACATCGAGATCACCTAAATGGATAGATCCACTATCCGGTTCCTGAAGTGTGGCAATCGTTCTCATGAGGGTGGACTTTCCTGCACCATTCGGTCCGAGTAACCCAAACATTCCCTGAGGAATAGTTAGAGAAATGTTGTGCAAGGCTTTCACACCGTTTGCATAAGTTTTAGACAGATTGTTGATGATAAGTTCCATAAGAATAAATTTTTTGGATACCGGTTAATGGATGGGTTTATGGTTGATTTTATGATAAATCTAGTTGAGCCAATTATTTTTTAGATAATGATTTGGGATGGTCGGCTAAAGATTCGTGACAAGTGGTCTTCCCAATAAGGATTATGGTTACCGTTGGATTGTAAACGAGGGGGGTAGTTGAAAGTTACACGAGAAAAAGTCTTCCGACGCTTCGGTTGGGGTCGGGGTCCAGTATTGATGGATAGGGGAGTATAAAAAAAGTGCCCAGACGTTAATAAAAGGTCGGAATATAATAGTCATGCATAGGTAATAAAAAAAGACCCCGACCGTAGGGTCGGGGTCTAGATAAATAGTTATCAGTTGTTTTAATATCCACCCATTCCGCCCATATCGGGAGCAGGATGCGCATGGGCTGCTTCAGGCTTGGGTTTGTCTGCAACGACACACTCTGTAGTGAGCAACATGGCAGCGATAGAAGCTGCATTTTCCAATGCCACACGGGTTACTTTTGTTGGGTCGATAACACCGGCTTTCAGCAGGTTCTCATATACTTCAGAACGGGCATTGAAACCGAAATCGCCTTTTCCTTCTTTGATCTTTTGAACAACGATGGAACCTTCAATTCCACTATTGGCAACAATTTGACGAATTGGCTCTTCAATGGCTCTTTTCACAATCTGAATACCGGTTGTCTCATCTTCATTCGCACCTTTCAGTTTTTCCAGACTTTCTACCGCGCGGATATAAGCAACACCACCGCCGGGTACAATGCCTTCTTCAACGGCAGCACGAGTAGCATGTAAGGCATCATCTACACGGTCTTTCTTTTCTTTCATCTCAACCTCAGTAGCAGCACCTACATAGAGTACAGCCACACCACCACTCAATTTAGCCAAACGCTCCTGTAATTTTTCGCGGTCATAATCGGAAGTTGTATTCTCGATCTGGGCCTTGATTTGATTCACACGAGCTGTGATATCTGCCTTTTTGCCCTTTCCACCAACGATGATGGTATTGTCTTTATCAATAGTAATAGAAGTAGCTTGACCAAGGTAAGTCAGATCGGCATTCTCCAGTTTGAAACCTTGCTCTTCGCTTACTACAATACCCGCAGTCAAAATAGAGATATCAGTAAGCATTTCTTTTCTGCGATCGCCAAAGCCCGGTGCTTTTACTGCAGCAACTTTCAATGTGCCACGCAATTTGTTCACAACCAACGTTGCCAGTGCTTCACCTTCGAGGTCTTCTGCAATTATTACAAGAGGACGACCACTTTGAGCCACTTTTTCCAGTATGTGCAGGATGTCTTTCATTGCACTGATCTTTTTATCGTAGATCAGAATGTAAGGGTTCTGCAATTCAACTTCCATTTTTTCGCTGTTGGTAACAAAATAGGGAGAAATGTAACCGCGGTCGAATTGCATACCTTCTACCACATCAACAGTGGTGTCGGTTCCCTTTGCTTCTTCAACGGTGATCACACCTTCTTTTCCTACTTTGCTCATAGCGGTAGCGATCAACTTTCCAATTTCAGCATCGCTGTTGGCAGAAATGGCAGCTACCTGCTCAATTTTTTTGGTATCGTTGCCAACAGTTTGAGATTGACCCCTTAGGCTTTCTACCACCTTTGCAACAGCTTTGTCAATACCACGCTTCAGATCCATTGGATTGGCACCTGCTGCAACGTTTTTCAGGCCTTCAGAAATGATGGACTGTGCCAAAACAGTGGCAGTAGTGGTTCCATCACCCGCCTGGTCTGCGGTTTTGGAAGCAACTTCCTTCACCATTTGGGCACCCATATTTTCAATGGCATCTTCCAACTCAATTTCTTTAGCCACTGTAACGCCATCTTTGGTTACCTGAGGAGCACCGAATCTCTTTTCAATTACAACATTGCGGCCCTTAGGTCCCAATGTAACTTTCACCGCATTCGCCAAAGTATCAACACCTTTTTTCATGCGATTCCTTGCATCAATGTCGAAAAATATTTGCTTTGCCATAGTTCTAATTTTTGTCCTTTATGGATTTATTTGATTTACAATTAATTATATAATTTAATTGATATAAAAGTTGATTTAAATCTGACCTTAAACGATGGCCAGAATATCACTTTCTCTCATAATCAGCAGGTCCTGTCCTTCGATTTGGATTTCAGTACCGGCATATTTGCCATACAGTACGGTATCACCAACCTTTACTGTTACAGGCTCATCTTTTTTGCCTGCGCCTACAGCTACAACGGTTCCGCGCTGGGGTTTTTCTTTCGCGGTATCCGGAATAATGATGCCACCGGCTGTCTTTTCTTCAGAAGCTGCCGGCTTAATGATCACCCGGTCGTGGAGGGGTGTAACGTTCATTTTTTTTGCCATACGTTATTGTTTTTTATTAATTATTAGAGAATCAAACGGCTATGTACGATTTCTGTGCCATAGGGGAAAGCAGGTCAAATTTTCAGATAATTCATCTTCAGGTAATACAACTTACCCTTGGTTGTCATACCAGAGCGCACGAAATTCAGCTTTTTATTTTGAAATATGTCATTTTTTCATACCAGGGCCGTTGGGTCGTGGTACAAGACCAATGTAATTGTCCCAAAATCAGGTGTTTATTTCTGTTCCTCTCTCTAGCCGTTGTCATATATTTGCGGCGTATTATCCAGTTCTTTTTATGATCAGCAGAAGAAATATACGGTCGAAAGTCATGCAAGTTCTTTACATGGCTGAGGCCAATCACCAAGAGTTGAATCCTGCTGAACTGGAAACTTATCTTCTTAAAAGCCTGGAAAAAACCAGGGAATTGTTTGTCTTTCTTCTCTATTTTATTACGCAGGTGGCCAAATATGCAGAAACGGACGCAGCCCATCGTCGTTCCAAGAACCTTCCTACCCGCGAAGACCTGGAAGTTAATACGAAAATTGCCACCAATTTGACCATCCTTTCAGTGCTTGAAAATGCTCCTTTTCAAAAATCTCTGAAAGAATTAAAAACCGAGTTACTGCTTGATTCGGAATTACTGAAGCGAATGTACAATGCGATGAAAGATACTACCGCTTACCAGGAATACATTCAAGATGATGTTCATGAAAAATCGAAAGACAGGGAGATGATTAAAATATTGTTTTCGCAGGTGTTACTTCCGAATGAAAACTTTTGCCAGCAAGTGGAAGAACTTTTTAATAATTGGGATGATGATGCTGAAATGCTCGAACAACTGGTGTTGAATTATATCCAAAAACCCGGTGTGTACAATACACAGGAATTGCTAAGTGCTGAGAAATGGGATTTCGCAAAAAATCTGCTTAGAACAGTAGGAGAGAAGAAAGAATTCTGTTCAACCCTGATCAATCCCAAATTAAAAAACTGGGATGCCGAGAGAATCGCCTTGCTAGATATGATTCTCATGCGAATGGGACTTTGTGAACTGTTGTATTTCGAAACCATTCCAACAAAAGTTACCCTGAACGAGTACATTGACCTGGCCAAAACTTACAGCACTGCTCAAAGCGGTCAGTTTGTTAATGGTATTCTGGACAATATTCACAAGGAATTGGTGCAGGAGGGAAAAATCCATAAAAGAGATTTTAAAACACCCAAAGTCTGATCATGAAAAAAGAAATGGTCACTATTGCTTCTTTCCTTCTATTGATTAGTGCTTGTCAGAACAATCAACCCGACCCATCAGTAGATGATTTTCGCCAATCTGCCGATACTGCGAATTTTACCACCCTTCAATGGACTGATACCCTGATCAATTTCGGAACCATACAAATGGGCGATTCCATCAAAGTCAAATTCCTTTGTTACAATACCGGGAAAAAACCGCTGTTTCTTTCATCCGTTCGTGCTTCCTGTGGATGTACCATTCCTTCCTACACTGAATCGGCTATTTTGCCGGGAGATTCTGGATATGTATCCGCCTCTTTTAATAGCAACCGATCTCATCCGGGAGAAGTATTTAAAACTGTTTATGTTACTTCTAATACCCCCGGTGGTGACAACTATGTCTTAACCTTTACCGGTAAAATTGTTCAGCCCATTCAATAAACTTACCTTTGTTAAACAATCAGTAATATGTCAATTATGTTATTCACGCATTCTTTTTTAATGGCAGGCCCCCCCAACCAACCCGGCGGTGGAATCATGAACCTGGTTCTCATGGGGAGTATAATTCTGGTTTTCTGGCTTTTTATGATTCGTCCGCAAACGAAAAAAGCGAAGGAACAGAAAAAATTCATCGATCAACTTCAAAAAGGTGATCGGATAGTAACCATTGCAGGAATCCACGGAGTAGTGAACAAAATCAATGAAGATGGAACCCTGCAACTGGAAATTAATCCGGGCAGTTACATCAAACTTGAGAAGTCAGCCATCAGTATGGAGTGGACAGCCGCCATTAATAAAACAGCGGCAGCTGAAAAGAAATAAGCTTCACATCAGGAGATAGCATCTTCTCTTCACGTAAATAAAGGGTCAGTGGCGCTAACGGTCGGACTCACAGGTGGAATTGGTAGCGGAAAAACTACTGTTGCCGGGATTTTCGAAATCCTGGGTGTGCCTGTTTTGTATGCAGACGCTGTAGCTAAAAACATCATGCAAACAGACCCGGGCATTCGAACAGAATTGCAAAGATTGTTTGGCGCCTCTATTTTCGTGAACGACCTGCTGGATAGGAAAAAGCTTGCTTCTATTGTGTTCAATGATCCTTTTCAACTCGATTTATTGAATGCCCTTGTTCATCCTGCCGCTATCCATTTTGCCAAAGAATGGGCAGCTGGTCAAACAACGCCTTATTGTGTGAAAGAAGCAGCCCTGTTTTTTGAATCAGGTTCAGCGGAGGGCATTGATGTAATGGTTGGGGTGAGTACCCCACAGGCATTGCGCATCCAAAGGGTCATGAAAAGAGATGGCATCAGCCGCGAAGAAGTATTGAATAAAATGCGCAGTCAACTGGATGAACGAATGAAGATGAAATTGTGTGACCGGGTTCTGATCAATGATGAACACCAATTACTGATTCCACAGGTACTCTCTCTTCACCAGGATTTATTGCGCATTGCCATAGACAAATCAACTTCCGCTACCTCATACCTACCTGATTAAACGGTAGCACCATCTTTTTAATTTCCCTTCGAAATCAAATGGAGTAGTGGCAGCAGTAATATCTTTGATGTCTGCAGTCGGAATGGCATCTCTATCAATTTGAAATTTTGAAAAATTAGTACTGAAGTAAAGAGTACCACCGGGTTTCATGGCTAACAACACATCCTTGATGAGTTCTACATGGTCGCGTTGTATATCGAGAAAATCTTTCATTCTTTTGCTGTTGCTGAAAGTAGGTGGGTCCATGATCACAAGATCAAACTTCCGTGGTCGCAAAGTCTTTAACCAGGCTTTCACATCTGCCTGCACCAATGGGTACTTATCTTCTCCCTTTAATCCGTTCAAGCTTAGGTTGTCTGCTGCCCATTGAAGGTAAGTATTGGAAAGATCAACGGAAGTTACCCTAGCTGCTCCACCGGCGGCAGCATACACACTAAATGACCCGGTGTAACAAAAGAGATTCAGTACCTCTTTTCCAGCGGCTTCCTCCCTCACCCTTTGACGAGTAAGTCGATGATCCAGGAATAAGCCGGTATCCAGATAATCAGTGAGATTCACCCGAAATCGTAAGCCATTTTCTTCTACTGTAAAAACATGCTCCCGATTATCCAGCTTTTCATATTGTCCCTCTCTGTGAGACATTTTTTTTCTTTCCCTTAGAAAAATATGAGCGGCAGTTACACCCAAAACTTCTCCGATACATGCCATGCTCTCCCCAAGCCATGCTGCATGTTGATCATCATCCATGCCGTGGTGTCGGAGGTATTCTGCTACATACAAATGTTCCCCATAAAATTCAATGCAAAATGGAAACTCAGGTAAATCGTGGTCATAAACACGGTAACAACTCACACCCATTCTTCTTGCTTGTCTGCTGCGATGTCGAAACATCTTTTCCAGCCGGTTGCGGAACATGATAAGTTTACCCTGATCAAACATGCTTCGATCGTTTGCTACAGCTTAAGTAATGTATAAAATAAATCAGGTAAGAGCAGCCAGTGCTTTTTGTATTCTCGTCCATGCCTTATCAATGTTTTCCATGTTATTGGCAAAAGAGAAACGAACACAATTGGGCTCACCAAAAGCATCTCCCATTACTGAAGAGACATGTGCGGTATTAAGTAAATACATGCTGAGTTCACTGGCACCAGAAATTACTTCATCACCCGCTTTTTTTCCATAGTAAGCGCTGACATCAGGGAAGACATAAAAAGCACCCTCCGGCTGAAAGCATTTAAAACCGGGTATCTGATCTATCCATTCCAGGGTTCTGGTTCTTCTTTGCGTAAAAGCAGCTGTCATCTCCATTGAAGGAGTTAAATCGCCTGTGAGTGCTGCTACTGCTGCTTTCTGGGTAATGGAGCAGGTGCCGCTGGTGAATTGTCCCTGAATTTTTTCACATGCTTTGGCAATAGTCACAGAAGCCGCTATATATCCCAATCTCCAGCCTGTCATGGCGAAACCCTTGCTAAGTCCGTTGATCACCACAACTCTCTCTTTCAGTTCATCAAAAGAGGCAATGCTAGCATGCTTACCAACAAAATTGATGTACTCATAGATTTCGTCTGATAAGATAATGATGTTGGGATAACGGCGGAATACTTCTGCTAAACCCTCTAATTCCTGTTGACTGTAAACGGCTCCCGATGGATTGCAGGGAGAAGAAAACATGAAAACGCGCGTTGCCTGCGTGATGGCCGCTTCCAGTTGCGCCGGAGTAATCTTGAAATTGTCTTCCACTTTCGTTCTTACTGCGACCACTTTCCCTCTGGCAATCTTTACCAATTCAGAATACGTCACCCAGAAAGGGGTGGGTATTATTACTTCATCACCCTCATCCACCAAAGCCAGTATCGCATTGGCTAAACTTTGTTTGGCACCCGTAGAGGTTATGATGTTTTCGGGAGCATAGATCAGATGGTTGTCTCTTTTTAATTTGGTACAAACTGCTTCGCGCAGATCAGCAAAACCTGCAACCGGTGTGTAATGACTCCAGTTATCCCTTATCGCCTGGATCGCTGCTTCTTTTACATGTTGTGGAGTATCGAAATCGGGTTCACCAAGACTAAGGTCAATTACATCTATGCCTTTCGCTCTGAGTTCGCGGCCGAGCTTGGCCATTTTCAGGGTTTCCGGTTCATTGAACCGGTTCAATAAAGATGATAAATGCATGGGATTAAATAAGAAGCAATAAAAATTGAGTTAAACAGGGCTAAGTTCGTAAAAACTATCCTAACATGTATTAGTTTAGCGGGTTAATAATTAACATCGCAAGTTCATAAGTTTCTGATATGCACGATCCGATACCGGCCATACGGGAATCTATTTCTGTTTTTGACATTTTTAAAATTGGCATCGGCCCCTCTAGCTCACATACTTTGGGCCCTTGGAGAGCGGCTCTTCAATTTTTGGCAAGTCTGGATGAACAGGGTAAAATCAATGGAGTAAGTGGGTTGAAAGTTTCTCTCTATGGCTCATTGGCAAAAACCGGGAGAGGGCACGGAACTGATGTGGCAGTGATGCTGGGCCTGATGGGGGCAGACCCCGTTCAATTTCCGGTGGAAGATCTTAACTCAACCATTCAATCCATTCGCAGTCGCCGGGAATTGCTTTTGAATGGAATGCTTTTGCTCCAATTCGATCCTGCCTGCGACATCATTTTTCATATGGATGAAACATTGCCCTTTCATCCCAATGGATTGCGATTTCACGCAGTTTGCAATGACGGAATTGAAATCGTAGCGACTTATTTTTCAATTGGTGGTGGATTTGTTGTTAAGGAAGGTCAACAGCAACTAAAATCCTCGGTTGAATTGCCATTCCCGATAGAGCGGGCGGATGACTTGTTGCGGCATTGTATGAAAGGAATGGCGATTCATGAAGTGGTAATGGAAAATGAATTGGCCTGGCGAACTGAAGCTGAAACCAAAAATGGATTGCTACGCATCTGGCAGGTAATGCAGGATTGTATTTTCCGAGGTTGTCATTCATCCGGTGAATTACCCGGCGGACTGAAGGTCAACCGCAGGGCCCATGGTCTCAACAAAAAATTATTGGGAAATGCTGCCTATGAAAGCAAGACGGAATGGATCCGGGCCATCAGGGAAGTTGGCTCCGGCTTTCAATACACGCTCGATTGGGTAAGTTGTTTCGCACTTGCCGTTAATGAAGAAAATGCTTCCTTTGGTCGGGTTGTTACCGCACCCACGAATGGAGCAGCCGGTGTAATACCGGCAGTATTGCAGTATTTTGTCTGTTTTGGTGGCGATGAAAAAGACGAACAGATCATCCGTTTTTTGCTGACTGCATCTGAGATCGGAAGTATTTTTAAAAAAGGGGCAACCATTTCAGCTGCCATGGGTGGATGCCAGGCGGAAATTGGTGTTTCCTCAGCCATGGCTGCTGCCGCGCTAACTGAAGCAATGGGTGGAAGCCAGCGTCAGGCACTCATGGCAGCAGAAATTGCCATGGAACATCATCTCGGACTTACCTGCGACCCCATTGCCGGACTCGTTCAGATACCCTGCATTGAAAGGAATACCATGGGTGCAATTAAAGCAATTACCGCTTCCCAGTTGGCCCTGCAAAGTGCACCTGATTTTGCCATCGTGAGTCTTGATAAGGTGATTAAAACAATGTGGGATACCGCCCAGGACATGAGCAGTAAGTACAAAGAAACTGCCGCAGGTGGATTAGCGGTTCATATTCCCATCAGTTTGCCTGAATGTTGATTAGTGTGTGCCTGCTTCTGCTACATCAGTTACCTCATCGAATTCGCGAATCACATTGTAAAGCGTACCTCTCTCAATAGGTTTTCTACCCGACTGCCGAATCAGTTGTACCAATTCTTCAGTGGTCATGCTCGGACTCTGCTCTTCACTTCCCGCCATGGAATAGATCTTAGTTGAATCATCGATGGTACCATCTATATCATTCACACCAAATGACAATGTCATCCTTGCCTGCTCTCTTCCCAACATAGGCCAGTAGGCCTTCACATGAGGAAAGTTGTCTAAATACAAACGGGCAACTGCATACATTTTCAGGTCTTCAACTATGGTAGATTCTGCTACATGCTGCATATCATTGTCTTTGTTCCTGAACTTTAACGGAATAAAGGTATTGAAGCCGCCGGTTTCATCTTGTAATTGTCTCAATCTTTCCATGTGGTCAATGCGGTGCCAGTAAGATTCAATGTGTCCATACAGCAGCGTTGCATTAGAGTGCATACCGAGCTGATGCGCTGTTCGATGAATCTCCAACCATCCTTCCGCATTTACTTTGTCATCACAAATTTTTGTTCTGATCTCAGGATGAAAAATTTCTGCACCACCTCCGGGTAAAGAATCCAGGCCGGCTACATGTGCCTGCTCCAGACCTTCCCGAACAGTCAATTTCGCTTTGCGGAACATATAATCAAGTTCTACCGGAGTAAATGCTTTGATGTGCAGATCGGGTCGATGTGCTTTGATGGATTGTAATAATTCCAGAAAAAATGCCATGTTCATTTTTGGATGAACTCCGCCGACAATATGTACTTCTGTTACCGGTTTGCCGTCATAACTCTTGACAATATGCATCATCTGTTCTATGCTGAGTTCCCAACCCTCTTCTCTATGGGCATAACCACGTGAGTAGGAACAGAAAGCACAGTTGAAAACACATACATTGGTAGGCTCGATATGGAAGTTGCGGTTGAAATAGGTACGGTCCCCGTGTTTTTGTTCGCGAACATAGTTGGCCAGCATCCCTAGAAATGAAAGTGAGCCCTTTTCAAACAAAACCAAACCCTCCTTTTCATTCAAACGTTCACCCTGCAGGATTTTGAATCCAATATCTTTTAATGATGCATTGGAAGTATTGTTCAATAAGGCATAAATAGAATCAGCAGAAGAGAGCATGCAAGTTGAATTGTGCAGCAAAATTAATCCCTTCCGGCGATATCGGCTTGGTATGAATGCAAAAGAATTCCCAACTATATTCAATGCACCAACTCACCATCTGTATCAGATGGTTTTTGTTGATGCTTGTAGCGGAAGAGCAAGGGGAAGAAGATAGACAAAACCAGCGCATATCCTGCGAAACTAAACCAAATGGAGGGCCAGTCCCGCTGAATTTCATTGCTTACGGAATTGACAGTTGAGAAATAATCTACCACCCAGCCACTGATGGATCCTCCCAGATAGGCACCAATTCCATTGGTCATGATCATGAACAATCCCTGGGCGCTGGCACGAATGGAGGAATCTGCTTCCTTTTCAACAAATAATGAGCCGGAAATATTAAAAAAGTCGAATGCCATCCCATAGATAATCATTGAAATAACCAACCAGTGTAATCCATCGCCCGGATTTCCTATACCGAATAAACCAAACCTGAATACCCAGGCAATCATGCTCATCAGCATGACTCTTTTTATACCAAAGCGATGTAGGAAATAGGGAATGGTAAGAATAAAAAGTGTTTCAGATATCTGCGAGATGGAAAGCAGGAGATTGGGATGTTTTACTCCAAAAGAATCTGGGTAAGATTGCTTGAAATCATCCAGAAACGCACCTCCAAATGCATTGGTAATTTGTAATGCAGCTCCCAGCAAAAGAGAAAACATAAAAAATACCAGCATTTTTTTCTGCTTCAAAAGAACAAAGGCGTCAAGACCCATTGCCTGAACCCAGGTTTTTTGTTTTCCTCCTGAAGCAGGCGGACAAGCAGGCATGGTAAAAGCATACAATCCAAGCAGTATGCCTGATCCAGCACTAACATAAAGTTGAGCCGGACTTTTGGTTAGGTGGAGGAAATCAACCGTCCACATCGCTACGATGAATCCAACTGTTCCCCAAACACGAATGGGAGGAAAGTCTTTCACTACTTCTAGTCCGTTTCTCTGCAGGATACTATAGGAAACAGTGTTATTCATTGCAATTGTAGGCATGAATGCCATAGAATTAAAAAGCATGATCAGATAAAAGAGTGGATATTGGTCCACCGACTGTATGGTGGAAGCCCATAGCAACAAAGCAGCCCCCATAAGGTGCAGACCGCCTAAAACTTTTTCAGCATTGACCCAACGATCGGCAACAATTCCCATCAATGCGGGCATGAATAATGAAGCGATACCCATTGTACCATAAACTGCACCTACCTGACCACCACTGAATTTTAAGACACCAATCAGGTAACCGCCTAAAGAAATAAGCCAGGAACCCCAAACAAAGAATTCTAAAAAGTTCATGATTATAAGGCGAAGGCGAAGGGTCATATCAGTATAATTGACAATGAATCAATTCGGTAAGTTAAGCAATTATAATTGAATCTATTATTGGGATAGGGATGGGAAAGGCACAAAAAAAACGCCCCGAAGGGGCGCATTTAATCATTTTCAGTGCATTGCTTAGAGATGAGCCTGAATTTTTTTCTCTAAAACTGATTTAGGAACAGCTCCAATTTGTTTGTCAACTACTTCTCCGCCTTTGATGAAAAGGATGGCAGGAATCGAAGTGATGCCATAATTAACACTTAAACCCGGGTTATGGTCCACATTCACTTTTCCAATGTTCACCTGGTCTTTGTATTGAGCAGCCAATTCCTCAATTACGGGTCCGATAGCACGGCAAGGGCCACACCACTCAGCCCAAAAGTCAACTACATTTAATTTATCGCTTTCCAGCACGGCTGTCTGAAAATTCGCATCTGTTAGTTCTAAAGCCATTGTATTTTTTTTTAATGATGAATTCAAATGAAAGAATATCAAATATACATCCAAAGCTATATTTCTGCAGGTTTGACTTTTCCACCCGTGTGATTTAATGACATCCCGTCTGCAGGTGCTTCCAAACTGCTAATCTGTCCTACTGTCCGTAAAGAGAAACATTCACATTCCAGTCCGACTGCATCTGGAGGTATTGAGCCATTTCTTCATTCATTTCAAAACCGGTATGAAAGGTGGTCAGGGAGACAGTTATAGATTCTGAAGGCTCATTGATATGGAATTTAAGGGAAGATTTGCCGGGATATTTTTTAACATTGGATTCAACAAATCGAATCATTTCATCTGAAACGGCTGCCGGATGAATTTGTATATCAATGGTACGGGTTAGTTGTGTTAAGACGGATTCCAGTAAGATGATTTGAGATATTTTCCATTCCAACTGTTCCGCATCTCTGTAGCGGGGTCGGAAGCTGCCTTGAATAACAATTTTCTTGCCTTTTTCGAAATAGGTCCGGAACTTCACATATTCCTCACTCCATACAGTAAATTCAGATTTGCCGGTATAATCTTCCATCACGATAACACCATAATTTTTTCCTGTACGGGTAACTTTGTGTTGAACGGAAGTAATCAAACCAGCCACTCGAATAATCCGTCCATGGTTGTTCTGAATTGTCAGGGAGTCTCTGTATTCATTGAACTGATTGATGGGCATGATACCATAATATGTTAGTTCGAAACGGAAGTGATCGAGTGGATGTCCGCTCATGAACATGCCCGTGACATCTTTTTCGAATTCCAGCAACTCAGTGAGTGTCCAGGGTTCAGAGGAAGATATTTTAGGTACCGGAACATTGTCAAAAGTATCGAGTGCACCAAACAAAGTATGCGTTGAACCATTGGATGCCTGCCATTTCGCCTGACCGTATTGTATCAGTTTTTCCAGTCCAGATAATTTTTCGCCCTCCGGCACTGTAAAATACTGTGCCCGGTGCAGTTGAGGGAAGCAATCCAGCGCACCGGAATAGGCCAGACTCTCCAAGGATTTTTTGTTGACTTGTTTTACTACTCGTTCGATGAAATGAAATATGGTGGAGTAGGGGCCTTGCTTCATTCTTTCCTCAATGATGTGATCCACGGCTGCATCACCCACTCCTTTTAATCCCCCCAGTCCAAATCTTATTTCTCCCTTTTTATTGACAGCAAACCCTTTCAACGATTCGTTGACATCCGGACCAAGTACTTTAATGCCCATGCGTTTGCATTCTTCCATAAAGAATGTAATGTTCTCAATACTTTTGGCATTGTTCAGCACAGCCGCCATGAACTCGCCGGGATAATGTGCTTTGAGGTAGGCAGTTTGGTAGGAGACAACGGTGTACGAAGTGGAGTGTGATTTATTAAAAGCATATTCGGCAAACGACTCCCAGTCTGTCCAGATCTTTTCCAGTTTCTCTTTGGGGTGGTTTCTTTCCAATGCTCCCTGCATGAAGGCTTCTTTCAATTGGTCCAGGGTTTTCCTGTCTTTTTTTCCCATGGCTTTTCGCAATCCGTCTGCCTTGCCCTTGCTGAACCCGGCAATCTTTTGAGAAAGCAACATTACCTGCTCCTGATAAATCGTGATACCATAAGTCTCTTGAAGATATTCCTCCATTTCAGGCAGGTCATAAGTAATAGTAACCCTGCCGTGTTTTCTTTTTACATATTCCGGAATGTATTGCATCGGACCCGGTCTGTTCAGGGCGTTCAGTGCAATGAGGTCTTCTATGGCGGTGGGCTTGATATCGCGGAAAATGGAAAACAAATGGGGGGCTTCAAATTGAAACACTGCAATGGTATTGCCTTTCTGAAAAAGTTGAAAAGTAAGTTCATCATCCAGGGGGATCTGATCGATATCAATTTCCACGCCGTGGTTTTGTCGAATCATTTCAAGGGCATTCCTGATGATGGAAAGAGTTTTCAATCCCAGAAAGTCCATCTTCAAAACCCCCGCTTCTTCAATTAGTTTGCCTTCAATCTGGGTAACCAAAAGTTTAGATTCTTTGGAAGTGGCAATTGGTATCAGGTTGGTCAAATCAGAGGGGGCAATGATGATGCCGGCTGCATGGATACCGGTATTTCTTACAGTTCCTTCCAGCCTTTCTGCTTCCTTCAAAACTTTTGATCTGATGTCCTCTCCTTTATAAATCTCACGCAGTTTTCGGATATTTTCCATGTCATCCGGGGTGTAGCTTTCTTTTTCTTCCAGCGATTTTTCTCCATCTTTTTTCAGCAAGGGGGCATGCAACACTCTTCTGAGTTCCGTTCCGGGTTTATCCGGAACCAGCTTGGCAAGCAGGTTACTATCTGCCAATGGCATATCGATCACACGGGCTACATCTTTTATGCTGCTCTTTGCGGCCATCGTACCATAGGTTACAATCTGTGCCACCTGGTTCTTCCCGTACTTGTCCACCACATAATCGATTACCTTTTGTCTTCCTTCATCATCAAAATCGGTATCGATATCGGGCATGCTCTTTCTGTCGGGGTTGAGGAATCGCTCAAAGAGTAGGTCGTACTTGATTGGGTCAATGTTGGTGATACCAATACAATAGGCAACAACGCTACCTGCTGCGGAACCCCGACCCGGACCAACGAACACACCCATTTCCCTCCCGGCACGAATGAAGTCACTCACTATCAGGAAGTACCCGGCAAAACCCATGGTTTTGATGGTGAACAATTCAAAATCTATGCGCTCTCTTATTTCCGGCGTTATCTCATTGTACCTGTTTTTTGCACCTTCCTCTGTTAAGTGCTTTAAATATTCATATTGATTGAGATTGGCATCCTCGTGTATCTGGAATTTTTTGGGAAGGGGAAAAGCTGGCAGCAGGATATCTTTCTTGAGGTTGAGCACTTCAATCTTATCTGCAATGGCATTCGTATGATCGATGGCTTCGGGCACATCACTGAATAAGGCAGTCATTTCAGTGGTGGACTTAAAATAAAATTGGTTGTTGGGGAATTTGAAACGACGGTTGCGTACCTGTAAATCATCGTTCACAAAATCATCAATACCGGGGGTAGATTGTTTTTCTCCTGTATTCAGGCAAAGAAGAATATCGTGCGCATTGGCATCCTCCTGATCAACATAATGACTATCATTGGTTGCAATGACAGGGACATTGTACTTCTTTGAGAAGCGCAGCAGAGTTTGATTGATGGATTCCTGTTCTTCCATCTGGTGTCTTTGCAACTCGATGTAATAATCTTCACCAAAAACATCCAGCCACCATTTGAATTCCCTCTCTGCTGCCTCTTCACCCAAGTGCAGGATGGCTTGGGGTACATGGGCACCGATGCAACAGGTGGTAGCAATCAATCCGGCGTGATGTTTTAGAATCGATTCTTTGTCTATTCTGGGGTACTTGCTGTACATCCCCTCTATATATCCCAGAGAGGTGAGTTGAATCAAATTTTGATAGCCTTCTGCATTTTTCGCCAGTAAAACCTGATGAAAGCGTTCGTCTTTTGCATCTTTGGTGAATGACTTGATGTGTCTGTCTTTCACCACATAGAATTCACATCCTACAACCGGTTTTACCCTTGGAGTAAGAATGGGATTTCCATTTCTGTCGGTTCCTGTTTGGATGGTGTCGTTCCAAGCTTCCTTTACAAATTCAAAAGCACCAAACATGTTGCCGTGATCTGTTATTGCCAATGCCGGCATCGAATCGGCAGCAGCTTTTTTAAACAACTTTTTTACGGATGCAGCCCCGTCTAGCAGGGAATATTGTGTGTGAACATGTAGGTGAGAAAATCTAGTCATAACATCAATCTACCGCTGTGCAGGGAGCCCCCATCTTCCCTGGCTGAATTAACTACCTGAAAGGGACACCCAAGTCAACAAATATCGCATTATTCTGTCTGCCTTTGACTTCAGATTTTTCCACAACAAATACATGTACTCACAACAATGGGTTAAAAAATGTGTACCCAATTGCAGATGATTAACAGTTTTTTATATTTGTTGTTGATTTAACATGGAAATCAGAAAATATTGGCTTTTGCTGGGAATTGGTTGTTGCTGCACAGGTTGTCACCTGTTGCATCCTGTATTCAGTAAATCCACTCCCTCAGCTTCCACAAAAGGCTCAGGAGCAACACCTGCAGTTTCCGTTTCAAATAAAAAAAACTCTGGTAGTTCTACGGTATCAGTTCGGTCCCTTCCCGCTTCATCTCTCAAGAACGGCAATACTGGCCAGTTGAAGAATGAGTCGGTAAAACCCCTCGGATTCAGACCTTCCGATCAGTTTTATTTGCTCCAGGAACCTCCCGCATTGCTGCAGATCAAGTATGCTATCTTACTCGATGTAGTGGCTGAAAAACTAACCAATACATCTCTTCTGCAGGTTATGGATACCTGGTGGGGCACACGGTATTGCATGGGTGGAAGTACGGATAATTGTATCGATTGTTCTGCCTTTGTACAGATTTTATATCGTGATGTGTACCAGTTCGCCTTACCCAGAACAGCCCGAGAACAGTATGATGCCAGTGAATTGATTGATAAAGATGAGTTGAAGGAAGGAGATTTGGTTTTCTTTCATACCACCGGTCGGCGAAATGCCATTACCCATGTGGGTGTCTATCTGCTGAACAATAAATTTGTTCATGCTTCTTCCAGTATAGGTGTGGGCATCAGTGATTTGGATGAGCCCTACTGGAAGTCCCGCTACAAGGGTGCAGGCCGCCTTAAAAGTCAGATTTGATTTATTTTCTACTCCGCCACCTGTTTTTCGCTACGTCCAATAACTGATGAGCATCCGGGGTGATTTTTCCATAAAAAATTCCAATAACCATTAGTCCGGAGAAAACAACTATTTTAATAGCGATGGAAGGCCAGCCGGAAAGAGACCAGCTTATAAAATGTGCGATAGAAAATGCTCCCCCCGCCAGCAATAGGGCATAAAGAGTTTTTGAATCAAAGGGTTGCATATTGAATTTCCGACGCAAAAATTCAAAGCGTATAAAATTATAGATGCTGTAGGCAATTAGTTCAGCAATGGCTGATCCCAATATACCATAGTTTTTGATCAGAACATAAGTAAGGGGCAGTCGAAATGCCAGCAATACGATGCCACTATAAAAATCAAATTTCCAGAAGGTGGAGGTATTGATGACCAACGCATTCAGACCGGTACCGGCATCAATGATCCTGACCATACCCAATACAAAAAGTACGGTTAATCCTTCTGCATAAGCATTTTGTATGTGAAGTACCTGAATCGCTTCTTTGACGTTCAACCAAACATTCCCAAAAATAAACAGTGCCAACAGCAGTAGGTTGATGCAGGATCTTCTGTAAATGCGGTCTATTTCTCTCAGGTTTTTATCTTTCCATGCCTGTGAAAGAATTCCGGCAGAGACAGCTTGAATGCTTCGCAATGGCACTTGAATCAGGTTGGCTGCATATTGGGCGAAGACAAAAATACCCACAGCTTTCAGGTTCTGAAAACCAGCTATGATGAAAACATCAATGGTTGCAGCGATAGAGGCAATGCAGGTACCGCCGTAGGTAAGCAGTTGCATACCCAGCATTTTCTTCCAAAACTTTTTGGTTACGCGACTGATGGTAAAAGAGAAATGAAGTTTGTTTTCCCTGATGAGTTGAACAAGCAATACAATAAAAATGATGAGGAATTGAAATGAAAAAAGATGAACAAAGGTGGAATAACTAATCCATTTCAAATAAACGGCAACAATTAAAAAAAACGTGATGATCCTGAGCAGGGTTTCCTTCAAAAAATTGGAAAGAACACTTTTGCCCACCGCCCAACTAAATCCTTCCAAGACAGAGAAAAAGAGCATGCCCATTGAAAATGGAATCAGCCAACCATAAAATTCAACTACCAACCTTGATTTAGCTGAAAAAAAATGAACGAAATACGATTCGAAAAACCAGCTCAGCATCAAAATCAAAATCAAACCTGCCAGTGATGAAAACATCCCCCAGGTCATGATGTCCATCTTTTCCTTTGTCAGGTTATCCTTGTAATAAGGGTAAAATTTATAGATTACCGGAATTACTCCCAATGCACCGAATGCAAGCATGTTTTGGGCATAATCAAAAAATACCCTGGTCAGTCCGAATTCTTCCGGTGAGAAAGGGCTGGATTCTGAAGAATACAGCAGCATATTGATGGCACCCACACCAAAACCCAGATAAACCAGGATGCTGGAAACAATGGTTTGCTTGCGTATATTCCCCATAATAAATTATACAGATGGACTTTGATCTTATTCTATTTCATCCATCCCAGTCTGTTGGCGCAGGGTACAATAATACATTTTTTCAATTTCCCTGATTGAATTGATGGTCAAAGGTTCAGTCGATTTCCATTTTTTCCATCGATTGCTCTGGGGAAAAAGTTGAGCCTGTTTTTCACTGTTGGAACCATAGTTGATCCAAATGGGAAGGTCAAAATCGGGCTGACAATTTTCCCAGCGATAGTAGAGTGTTTTACCATCAGGTGATAATGCATAGGCAAATCGGGGAATTTGTATCGTAGTGAGGTATTGTCGGAAAATTGCAGCAACCGACCAACCCGTAAAGCGGCTTGTGATTTTTTCTATATCAGCATAATCAACCTGGGAATGATAAAATTCTTTGTTCAAAGCACGAAGGTAATTTCGGAAAACAGCGTCATTGTTCAGGGCATGCCGGATGCTGTGAATCATGTTGGCTGTTTTTGGATACATATCACCGCTGCCTTCCTTATTAACACCGAAGGGACCGACTATGGGTGTTTGATTTTCTATGCCCTCCCGCAAACCGTAATTGTATTCATTGGCTGCCTGCTTACCATAATAGTAATCGGTATAAAGCGTTTCCGTATAAGTAGTATAACCCTCATGAATCCACATATCTGCTATGTCATTGCTGGTAATGTTATTGGCAAACCATTCATGGCCGCTTTCATGGATGATGATGTAATCCCATTTTAAACCCCAGCCACTTCGGCTAAGATCCATGCCCAGATAGCCATTCAGGAATTTATTGCCGTAAGCGATGGCGCTTTGGTGTTCCATGCCCAGGTGAGGAGCTTCTACTAGTTTGTAGCCATCTTCATAGAAGGGGTAGGGGCCCAGCCAATATTCAAAAGCCCGCAACATGGTTTTTGACTGGGTAAATTGTTTTTTTGCAGCCCCGAGATGGTCTTCCAACACCCAATAAGATAAATCCAGTTTACCTTTCTCCCCTTCTAGTGTGTCGTTGAATGAGGAATATTTTCCGATATAGGGGATGAGGTTGTAATTGTTGATGGGATTTTTCACTTCCCAGGTAAATGATTTCAAACCTTCCTGTACTTTTTCCTCTTTGATGAGTCTTCCATTCGCTACACCGGTCAATGTTTCCGGAACAACCATGGTCAAAGTAGCACCCTGATCAGGTTCATCACTTTGGTGGTCTTTGCAAGGGTACCAGACACTGGCCCCCAAACCCTGGCAGGCAACGCTGATCCACGGATTTCCCTGCTCATCCTTCGTCCATATCCAGCCCCCATCCCAGGGCGGACGTACAGCAATGGTTGGTTTTCCGCTGAAAAAAATGGTGATACTGGTTTCTTTTAATTCTTGAGGAAGTGGAGGAAAAACTACCAGCGCTATGTTGTTCCTTCTTGTAAAAGACAATGACCTGCCGCCAGAGTAATTCCAAACAATGCTATCAATTTGCATGGGTTGTTGCAAATCGATTTGCATTTCATTTGCAGACTTCACAATAGAAAATGTAATGCGGTTGTTTCCGGTGATGGTTCTCCGGGATATGTCCGGTTGAACATGGATGTCATACCGCAGCACATTCCACCAGGTTCTTCGGGGGTTCAGGCTTCCTCTGAGGGAATCAGCCTCGGTAAATTTCTCTTTTTTTTCCATGAGTTGCGACCTTCCGGAGGTCAGCAAGCCAATTCCAATGACAGTTAGCAGTAAGGGTAGCTTCATGCCTTAAAAGTACTTCACCCTTGGCGAATAAAAACGATAAAATTGATGAGCGGGTTGAAAGAACAAGGAAATTCCCGTTATTGCTTGCGAAGTTTATCTTTAAAAACTTTTTCAAATTTTTCCAGTTTGGGCGCAATGACATAACGGCAATATCCCTGATAGGGATTGTTGTTGTAGTAATTTTGGTGATAATTCTCAGCCGGATAATAATTCTTGAAAGGTTCTATCAATGTTACGATCGGTTTGTCCCAGGCACCACTTTTATCCAAAGCGGACTTATATTTTTCTGCTTTTTGTTTTTGTTCTTCATTTAGATAATAGATGACACTCCTGTATTGAGGTCCGGCATCATTTCCCTGGCGATCCATGGTTGTGGGATCGTGCGTCTTCCAGAATACCTCCAGCAATTCATCAAAACTGATTTCCTCCGGATTGTAAACAATTCTCGCTAATTCAACATGTCCGGTGTTTTTATCACAAACCTGCTCATAGGTGGGATTTTCCACCCAACCACCTCCATAACCACTCTGCACAGCATACACCCCTTTGAGACGCTGAAAAAATGCCTCGGTACACCAAAAACAACCTTCACCAAAATAGGCAGTATCAGTTTTTACTCCGGGAACAGGGGTTGTATATGACATCGTAGAAAAATTTTCTGGTTCAGCAGATTGTACACAGGAAAACAGGCAGCAAGAAAGCGAAAAAGTGAGCAGTTTTCTCATCATGGTTACAAATTTAAATACAAAACAATGCAAATAGTTTTTAGTTGCAAGAAATCATAGCGGAATACGGGATTTCCCTGTCTATTGGAAGACGGGGGCAAATTGTACCTTCGCGGCAGACGAAACTTCTTTCATGCGCGGATATCCCGAAAATGCTTTCACGCAACTTGAATTCGATAAGGTCATTGGTTTATTGACCGAATATACCCGAACCCGACCGGCCAGGGAGCGTGCTGAAAATTTGCGGGTTCATACCAAAAAAGAATACATCATCAGGGAACTGCGTCAAACCAGGGAGTACCAGTTGATTCTTCAACAACAGCAGCATTTCCCCAACGATTTCACTGCTCAATTGCATACAGAATTAAAAATGTTGGGCATACCCGGTGCTGTATTAGTTGCCGAACAATGGTTACAGATTGTTCGTCTCTGTGATAACCTGCAACAAATTTTTCGATGGATGGACATGGAAAGAAGGCAAGCCTTCCCTGCATTGGCAGAAGTTTTGGATGGCTGCTATGAGGAAAAAAAGATTCCGGACGCCATACAAAAAGTATTGGATGAAACGGGTGCTGTAAAAGATACCGCATCACCCGAACTGCAACACATAAGGCAACAATTGTATAAGAAACGACTGGAACTTCGCCGCATCTTCGAACGGGTAGTGGGAAAACTTCAAAAAGCAGGGTTCAGTGCTGACATTGCGGAAAGCTTTAGCAACGGGAGAAGGGTAGTAGCTGTATTTTCCGAGCACAAGAGAATGGTAAAAGGCATTTATCATGGTGAAAGCGATAGCAGAAAGACAGCTTTCATTGAACCGGAAGAAACCATAGAACTTAACAATGAATTGTACTCTTTGGAGAATGAGGAAAGACAAGAAATTCATCGAATTTTTCGTGAACTCACTTCAGAACTCTCCTTTTATGCTCCCCTCTTGAGGGAATATTATCGGGTAACCGCTGAATATGATTTTATTCGGGCAAAAGCCAGATTGGCGATTGACATGGATGCGCAAATGCCTATCATTTCTGATAGGGCTCAATTGAAACTGATACAGGCGCGTCACCCTTTGCTGTTGTTGTACAACCAAAAAGCCGGAAAGAAAACGATGCCTTTGGATATCACTTTGCATGACGATCAACGCATTTTAGTCATCAGTGGTCCGAATGCCGGAGGAAAGACTGTTACGATGAAGACAGCCGGCTTATTGCAACTCATGGTACAGAGCGGTTTGCTGGTGCCTGTTCATCCAGATAGTGAAATGGGTATTTTCAGACAAATGTTCATCCACATGGGAGATACCCAAAACCTGGCATTTGAATTGAGTACTTATTCCAGTCATCTTCTCCACATGAAACATTTCATGGAAAATGCCAATGGGAAAACGCTTTTTTTTATTGATGAATTGGGTAGCGGCAGTGACCCTAGTTTAGGAGGGGCTTTTGCTGAAGTAATTTTGGAGGAATTATCACACAAGCATGCCCAAGGAATCGTCACAACACATTACCTCAACCTGAAGGTCATGGCCAATCATACCCGTGGAGTGGTCAATGCAGCCATGCTATTTGATGAAGCAAATCTCCAGCCCTTGTATCAGTTGGTCATAGGAAAACCCGGAAGTTCCTACACCTTTGCCATTGCAGAAAGAATCGGGTTGCCAAGGCACCTGATCAACAAAGCCAGGAAACTGGTAGAGGAGAATCACTTCAGTCTGGATAAATTACTCAATCGAACCGAAAGAGATTTACAAGAAGTACAACGGGAAAGAGCAGACTTACAAAAGCTACTCAAAGAAAATGCAGTCCTGAAAAAGCAAATGGAGAGCGTAATTCAACAAGAGAAACACCGACAGGATTTAGAAATGCTGCGGGAGAAAAATAAAATGAATGCCAGCCAAATTGCTTATCTCAAAGACATGGAGCGGAAATTAAAGCAGGTAGTATCCGATTTCAAAAAAACGGAGGACAAGCAGGAAGTGATCCGTCACCTAAAGGATTTGTTGTTTGGAAAAAAAGAATCAGTAGCCGTAATGAAAATGGTCGGAAAGGTCAATAAAATGTACAATGAATTCCCTGACCGGGAAGTAAGTGTTGGCTGCCTGGTTAGAATTGTAAGCAACCACCAGATAGGCACTGTTAAAGAGATCAGGGGCAAGCGTGCCATAGTGCAGATTGGACTGGTTCCATTGAATTTAAAGCTAGCAGACCTGGTAGCTGTGGAAAAAAAACAGCCGACGGACTAGCTAGGATGGGACAAAAACTACCATTTATCAAATACATAACATTTTTAAAGAATTTGTCTATAAATTTCTTCTTACATTAGATACATAAATCATTAAATATGAAAATCGTCCGTTTGCTTTTGTTGAATTGGGTGATGCTGTTCTCTGCAGTAATTACCCAGGCACAGTTTCAATCCCAGCAACTTATTCCCCTCAATCCAAAAGTTAAGGTTGGAAAATTGGCCAATGGGCTTACTTATTATATCCAGCAAAATTCCTTGCCGGCGAAAAAGGTACAATTGCGACTGGTAGTGAATGCAGGTTCAATACTGGAGGCACCCGATCAGCAAGGTCTGGCGCATTTCATGGAGCACATGAATTTCAACGGCTCCAGGGATTTTCCAAAAAATGAGCTGGTCAACTACCTGCAATCAATTGGAGTAGAGTTTGGGGCTGATTTGAATGCTTATACTTCATTTGATGAAACAGTTTATATCCTTCCAATACCTACTGATGATTCTGTTAAGCTGGAAAAGGGATTCACCATTTTGGAGGACTGGGCTTTCAATGCACTGCTGGATACTGCCGAGATCAACAAAGAGCGGGGGGTAGTGTTGGAAGAGTCCAGACTGAGTAAGGGAGCCGGGGAGCGGATGAGTAAAAAATATTTTCCTGTTCTCTTCAATGGATCCCTCTATAGCAATCGTCTTCCCATCGGTAAAGACAGTATTCTGCAAAATTTTAAGGCAGCTTCTCTTGTAAGATTTTATAAAACATGGTATCGCCCTAATTTGATGTCGGTGGTTGTTGTAGGTGATATGGATCCGGCGGAAGCTGAAAAAAAGATCATTCGTCATTTCAGTAAGTACAAGAATCCCCCCAATCCAACTCCACGCCCTGCTATTACCCCCATTGCCGATCGCAAGAACAACCAGGGCATGGTATTGACTGATAAAGAGCAGCCCTATAATATTTTGCAGGTCATCAATTATATTGAAAAAGCACCTAAGATAATTACCTGGGGTGATTATCGACAGACTGTTATCGAGGGATTGTTCAACCAAATGGTTAGTCAGCGACTCAGTGAAATTTCTCAGCAACCCAATGCTCCTTTTCTGGGGGCCGGTGCTTCGTTCTCTGATTTCATCCGGGGACATAACTCCTTTTCCACTTTTGCTGTGTTAGGAGATAAACCAGCACAGCCAGCCATTCAGGCATTGGAATCGGTAACGAATAGCGTGAAGCAATTTGGTTTTCTTCCTTCTGAATTAGAAAGAGCCAAAACCAATGTTTTGAATTCAACGGAGCGGGCATTTAAGGACAAAGACAAGACCAAGTCAGAAGCTTATGTGGATGCCTATGTAAATCATTTTTTAACCGGAGAGCCTGCACCCGGTATTGAGAATCGATTGAAGTACATGCAAGAGGTTTTACCAACGATTACTTTGGAAGAGATCAATGCCCTCGTAAAGAAAACGGCAACCGGTCAGGGATTTTTTGCTCTTTTAATGGCTTCAGAAAAGAGCAAAGCAAATTTGCCGGTGAATGACAGTCTAATTCATTTTGTTGCTACAGCCAGATCCATGGCTGCCAAGCCCTATGAGGAGAAACAGTTAGCCAAAAAGCTAATTGATAAAATGCCGGTACCCGGAAAAATTGTTAATGAAAGTACCAATGATGCTCTGGGTACGCGTAATTTGACCCTAAGCAATGGAATAACGATCACACTGAAGCCTACTGATTTTAAGAACGATGAAATTCAAATGGATGCCTGGCGTTGGGGAGGAAGTAGGCTATTTCCTGCCTCCGATCGCATCAATGCGGAAAGAGCAGCGACCCTTATTCGAACGATGGGGGTGAAGGATTTTTCTCCC
>JBJTTC010000137.1:0-11213 GCA_046079965.1 Sediminibacterium sp.
GAATTATGGGATAGTTCAGGGGAGCAGCAAGTACCAGGAGTCGTTGGAGTTGATGTCGCGGAATTTATCTGAATCGACGAAGGCGTTTTCGGATTTCAAGGTGAATGTGATGCGGGTATCTGCATCGTTCATAGAGTTGCACGAGATCAGTGAAGACATTAGGGAGTTACAGATCAATTTGCAGAAGATGGCTGCGATATCGGTGATATCATCCGACAAGATGAATTTGTTCCAGGAGCAGCTGGAGGGATTGAACAATGCAATTTATCGTTTCAATAATGTGTCAGGCCAAATCATTAATACGTTCCGTACAATTGGATAAGAATATAATTTATCCTCAATATTGGGCATGGAATGTCCTTGGGAGGCCGGGTGGAATAAGAAAAAAAAGTTTGATAATTTTTTCTGCATTCGAATAGCGAAATCTACCGATATCGCTTTTGTTAGGCAGGCAATGTATATATAATGGCAACAAAGATTAATTTAAATAGGTATCGTTTGATCACATTGTTGTATGTGGTTTTTGTGTGTTTGACAGTATTGAACATACCTTCCTCTCTCTTGGATTCCTATCATTATTCAATCAAAACCATCGAATATCAAATCAATAAAACGATGGAACAAGTTGAATTTGCCAATAAGGTGATTCAAGACAAGCAGATTAAATTATCGGCGAGTGACTCTGCCAAAGTATTCCTGAACATACAAAACAGGATTCACGAAAGTTTCATTCGGATGAGAGAGTATGACCAGAAACTTCAAAATTTTCTCAGGTCAAAGGGCAGTGATGTTGATAGAGAATTCAATACCCGAAGATTTAGTGAAAGTTTTTATTTACAGGATTCCGGAATACATCGGGTACGCGAAGACTTACAGGAATTGGTAAAATATATTCAATCTCAACCCTATCAGATAGATCAGGCAATCTCCGAATTGGTACCAATGAGGGATACAATCATTAATGCAAGTGGAAATGAAAAAGACTGGGCTACCTATCTTTTTTTACATAAGCCAACTGCCATTAGTTACTTTCACATCAAAAGAATTCAACAGATTCTTTTGCAAAATGAAATCATTTATCAAAATGCTGCCCTTAAAACCATTGGATATCAAACTGCATATTACTCGGAAAAAGTCAAGGATGCCATCATTTTTCAGCCCAATACCAATACCACCAAAAATATTGAACAGCAAGAGTTGGTAGATACAATAAAAAAAATACCCAACCCTGCTCCACAACCACCTCCTGTGAAGATACCCACTCCTTTACCGGTTAAAGTTGATTCTACGAAGGAAAAAAACACAAATTCTGATAAAATAGATGAATTTATTCAGCGCATAATTTCTTCACTTCATGCCGAGACATTTTATGTAGGTATCCCGAATGAGGTATTAAAGGAATTTAATTATTTAATGGGAGTAGATTTTGATTTTGAAATAATTCCAAAGGCAGAAATACAATACCAGAAAAACACATATTCCATTCGATTCCCCAAAGCAGGTCAGTATGTTTTTCGTTTCACAGATAAAAACAAATCCGGAAAGAAAGTCTCCTTTGAGAAAAAAGTTACTACCTATTTAATTCCGTCTCCACAGGTAAAGCTGAACGGTGATGGAAATAATTTCTATAGAGAACTGGCAAGTGTGAGAGACCTGTTTACAGCCAATCGATTGGTAGGATACATACAGGTGTATGACATTAAAAATTTTCCCGGAAGGATAAACTCTTTTTATGTTACCAGAATAGGCAGGGAAGATGATCGCCTGGTTACTGAGCGAAAGCTGAACTATGGGGATGTTTTCTCCGCGGAAACACAAGGTCTATTGCGAAAGCTTAAAAAAGGTGATTTTCTAATGATAGATAATATCCAGATCAACATGGCTGATGGAACCACCAGAAATGCCTCTCCACTCACTTATAAAATCATTGAATGATGTATAAAAAAATTGCTATTGTCCTTATGCTGATAGGTTTTGTGCATCAGCTTAACGCACAGGATACCCTTTCTGGAAACTATGGTTCATTGAAGTTGACCAAGAAAACATATTATGTCAATGACGTGGTTTCTGTATCAGATGAATTTACCGCAGAGCCAGGGGCAACTATCAGAATATCAAACGGCGCAAGTATCATTTGTTTGGGAAGTGTTCGAATGACCGGTTCAGCAACCGAGCGAATCAGAATAACAAGTATTAGGGGTCAGGCGGGTAATGGATTGGTTATTCAGGACTCTAAATCCAGCGAAATTTTATTTCAGTTTGTAACATTCGACAGTTTAAGTTTACCTCTTGTTTTATCCGATAATTGGTTCAGAAACAAAGTAACCATCAAAAACTGTCAATTCATCAATAATGTCGGCTCCTTGGCAGTAGTTCAGGTAATGAACCCGGCAATACCCATCAGTGATAATCCACCGAAAACAGCAATAGAGTTATCTCAGAATCTTTTTGGTAGCAACAATGCGCCACTCAGATTTGATGACTTTCGAAGTGACTACATGAAAATAACCATTACCGGGAATACTTTCACCGGAAATAAGATACCCGGTTATGCACAATATACTTATTCCAACAATATTTTGTTTGGAAAACTAGACCAGGTGGCAACCAATTATACCGCCAATATAAGCGGAAATAGTTTTGCCTATAATTTCATGAAAGAGCTGGATGCAGATACCATAGTTCAACAAGCTCACATGGGTATTTATGGTAACGGTGACAGCTTGGTGGTTCCCAACAATTACTGGGGTGACTACGAGGAAGCTGAAATTAGAAAACATGTGTTTGACTATAAGTCGAATTATACCAGTCCGAAACTCTCGATACAGCCTTTTTTACCAGCTCCCACAGATACTGTTCCTCCCCATATATTTGGTGTTTACAATCCCGGTACCGGACGAATGCCCAAAAAGCAATCTTATCGATTCAGTGGAGATAAATGGCAAGTGGTTGGAGACAGCTCTAATCCGGTTACAGCTTCATTCAATTTGCAACAAGGTGTGAAAACCGTTCAGCTATTATCCAACAGAACTGTTAATCCAAAAAATATACAATTGCGTTATGTTTATGCCAAGGACTCTTTAAAAACAGGCGACACACTTTTATCTCCGAATGCTTTCAAAAATGAAGTAGTATCTAAGAATACCTTACAGCTAAGTTTTGCCGCTCCCGCTGAAACCTTGTTCAAAAATTCTCCCGGGTATATCATTGTCAGGGGGCTAGAAGGCGAACAAGGAGAATTTGTACCCGATGTTTACATAGGCTATGAATATTTTCTTAAGATGATGTTCAATCGAAGAGAAAAATTGGGACTGGGTCGAGGTGGTGGAAAGGCTGCTATTGAAATCGATTCTAGTTTCATGAAAAAAACAAAACCACCCGTAATCCTGTCAGAGTATAAAAAGAAATATGAAGTAGGAATTGTTGCAGGTAATGCTATTTATTACGGAACACTTTCCAATTCGAAATTATTTGCCAACGATTTCAATGCTTTATTTGGTGTACAGCTCCGATATAGTTTAAAAAAGAATCTCTCCATCAACGTTTCATATTTAATGGCTACACTTACCGGTTCTGACCTCCGTTCCGGTGATACTTCAAAAGTATCCAGGGGCATGTCATTCAGAACAAAGACGAGCACCGTGAGTGTTATGTTTGATTATGATTTCTTCAACAACCGTGTATATACTTCCAATCAGCGATTTAGGCCCTCTATTGGATTCGGATTTGATTATATTATGTTTGTGCCTGAGGGACAATACCTCGGAGAATGGTATCCTTTGGCACCCTTGGGAACCGGTGGTCAGACCATCGCTCCCGCAGGTGGAACCGCAGTAGGGCCCTACGCCACTTCGAGCTTAGGGGCATGTATAGGTTCACAACTCAGGTACTATCTCAATAAGAGCACCATCTTCTCTTTGTTTGCAACCTACCACCTGGCATTCACCAATTATTTAGATGATGTTGGCCCCGATCCATATCCTGATCGAGCAGCCATTGGATTGGCCAATCCCGACAACCCGGCTAGGGCGCAGTATTTCGCCAATCCAACCAATCGGTATGTGAAACCAGGTCAGCTGCGCTCAGGTGCTGCTGATGTTTCCGATGGATTCTTTACCTTCGGTTTTACATTATCAAGACATTTCTAATTTAACAATTCAATCTTCACCAACCCTTCAAAATTTTTGAAGGGTTTTTTGCTGCAACAAATTTTTCCGGAAACGATTTTTGAAGCATTTGCTGCTCCGGAACAAATACAACATCCAGATCTGCCCTAAAAAAAGAGAATATAATTAGATTCCTCTGAAGGAATTTACTCGTTGCTTTTTTACCAAGACAAGTAAGTGCTTAACATTCACTACTTGATTGATTTCAGAGGCTGGAAGAGAAATCTCACATGCCTGCTCAATCGAATTCATCAGATAATCCCATTCCCAGTCAGACATTTCCAGGTCTTGCTTTAGATTGGTTGTTGTTGAAAGTGAACTTGTGTCGATATTCAGTTTCTGTTGCAAGAGTCTTCTAAGTGCATTCAGTGTTGGCATAGCGAAGTTTATAGACGAATAGATACTCTAAAACCCTGCTTATGTTACAACTAACTGTGAAAATTTTTAAATTTTTACCGCGAAATAAAATAAAAAATAAAATGTATTTGTAGAAAATACATTTATATCACAATAGATATAATAGAAGTTGATGTTATAATTCCCTAACCCACATATTTTTAAATGAAATTGGTTCACTAGGGTCACCATGTGCCTGAAGTTTGATGGGAGCAGCGCCATGAGATCTATAAGTCGGCGGACCGGTATAGGGCGTATCGCCTTTTAAAATAGCATGGTTTTGAATCAATACTCCGTTATGAAAGGCGGTAATGATGGCAGGAGACTCAATTTTTCCATCTGCACTGAATCGGGGTGCCTTCCAGATAACATCATAGGTTTGCCAGACTCCGGGAGGTTGGCAGGCATTGACCAGCGGGGGATATTGCTTATAAATACTTCCTGCTTGTCCATTAACATAGGTAGAGTTGTTGAAATTATCGAGGATTTGAAGCTCATATCCTCCGGCACCCTCAGTAACCTCGAGGGAGGCCAAAAAAAGTCCACTATTACCCCTGGCTTGACCAGCACCTGTAATCTTTTCAGGAATTTTATATTCTAGGTGCAATTGAAAATCCATGAATTTTCTTTTGGTTCTTATATCACCGGCTTTTTTATTCACTGTTAAAACACCTGCTTCAATCTGCCACCCGGCTGGTCCTCCTCCTGTTCGATCTGCTTCCCACTCTGAAAGCTCATTTCCGACGATCAATTGAATAGCATCGGAAGGGGGCAGGCTTGATTCTTTTCCTGGAGTGACTATTTTAGGTAGGGGGGTATAAATTTCTGTTTCCTTTGGGTCATGTTTTCTCTGACCACATAATTCTTTGATTGGAAGAAAACAGAGCAATAGTATCCATTTCTTTTTCATGACAATGCATTAAAGTTTTGGGAGATCATATCCATTGTAATAGGGTTTCAGGAGGTATGTAGAATTGATTATCGGATCTGTAAATTGAGCAGCTGCTTTATTCCAATACAATTTCTGTCCGCTTCGGTAGGAAATATTTCCCATTTGTGCTATGGTAGCCACTTCTGACCCGGCCTGTATGGAGCACTTTAATGTAGATAAATTTCCGGATTCAATGACGTCAATAAAATTCTGCCAGTGTTTTAGTACACCATTGTCTTGAGAAGGGTGAAGAGGTTCAGTGATTTTTAATTTACTCTGTTTTTCTTCCACAATCTCCCACCCATTTCTGTTAAGTATCAGGGTACCATTATTACCGATAAATGCGATGCCATGGTCCCTTCCGTAGGAGCCATTGTCTATACCCATAGCAGAATCCCAAACCAGGTTAAATCCATCAAATTCATAGAGACTGGTTAGCGTGTCGGGTGTTTCCTCTGCAAGTTCAGGGTAGGCAAATTTTCCACCCAAACCAACAATACTTTTTGGAACAGTTGCTTTCATTCCCAACAGTGCATAATCCAATAAATGAACTCCCCAATCTGTCATTAGTCCGCCTGCATAATCCCAAAACCAACGGAAATGAAAATGAAAGCGACTGGCATTGAATGGTCTTTGTTGTGCTGGTCCCAACCAAAGTGGATAATCCACGCCGGGTGGGGGAGAAGAGTCTGCAACTACAGGTTGCGGGCGCATCCACCCCTGGTAGCACCAAACTTTAACTGTGCGAATATTGCCCAATTGTCCGCTGTGAACCATTTGAATTGCATCATTAAAATGTTGTTGACTTCTCTGCCATTGTCCAACCTGTACAACTTTCCCATAGCGTTCTTGTGCCGCAATCATTCTTCTGCATTCCTCAATTGAATTACCTGCGGGTTTTTCTACATAGATGTGTTTTCCTGCTTCGCAGGCGTGGATCATCATCAGGGCGTGCCAGTGATCTGGGGTTCCGATAATAACCGCTTCTATGTCTTTGTTGTCCAGTAGAGCTCTGTAATCTTTGTACCTGATGACGCCTTGTGTTGGAATATTTTTCTGAACCATCTCTTTCCATCTTTTTTCCATTACAACTTCATCCACATCACAGATGGCAGCAATGCTTACCCCCGGAATCTGGACAGCTGTAAGGGCATTGGCCCAGCCCATACCATTCAATCCGATTACACCAATCCTTATTTTTCGATTGAACTTTTTTTTCAGGGAATTAGCGTACTGCATACTCCACAGTGTATCTGAGAGTAGCAGTCCTCCTGCCAGCAGCGCAGATTGCTGCAAAAATTTTTTTCTATTGCTCATGGCTAAAATTTAGACTATAGAAAGTTAGTCATTTTTTATTAAGCGATAAGAAGGGGTATTGAATTATGTCTGCCATTTTGAGAGAGGGGCAGGATCCGTATTCAATTCTATTCCGGATTGATTTTTAATGATGACCAAAAATGTCATCATTAGGGCAATATTTTTCTTTTTATGGGATGAGTCGGTGAATGATGTAATACTTGTATCCTCATTGTATTTGTGTTGTGAAAATCCGACAAATAAATACGATGAACAAAATGAGGGGCGTAAAAAAGGACAGATAATAAACATGTTTTATTATTTGTTATTACCTAGATTACCCTTCAATACCATTGATATTTAGTAATTGCCAGAGGTCTTTTACACGGGAATAAACTTCCTCACTGAGAGGTACCAAGGGTAATCGTAGTTGATTGTATAGCAGTTGATGCAAATGCATGAAAGCTTTCACTCCAGCAGGATTATTTTCGATGAAAAGAAGTTCATATACAGGTATCAGCTTCTCGTTGATAGATCTGGCTTGTTGATAGTTGCCTGTTAGGCAGTATCGTACCATTTGTGAGAAGGATTTTGGATAAGCATTGGCTGCGACACTAATTACACCATCCATCCCTGATGCAATCAAGGGTAAGCTAAGTGCGTCTTCGCCGCTTACTACAAGAAAGTTGTCCGGTTTTTCTTTTAGAATCATTGCACATTGTTCCATATTCCCACTGGCTTCTTTGATTCCTACCACATTGGGTAATTCAGCGAGCCGCAGTGTTGTCTGAGCTGTCAGGTTGCGTCCGGTTCTGGCAGGTACATTGTACAAAATTATGGGTAGGGGGGAGGAAGCAGCGATGGAGAGGTAATGTTGGTAGATTCCCTCCTGTGATGGTTTGTTATAAGCAGGAGAAACGCTAAGGATAGCTGCAGCTTTATCCAAAGGTAGTTGCTCTAGTTCCTGAACAACTGCCTTTGTATAATTTCCACCTACACCGACTACCACGGGAATTCTGCCTGCAACTTTCTGATAGGTGTAATCAAGTATGTCTTTCTTTTCTGTTTTATCCAGTACAGGTGTTTCTCCTGTTGTTCCGAGTGAAACAATGTATTCAATCCCTCCATCAATTAGGAAATCAATGATTTTCCCTAATGAATTGAAATCTATTTTTTCATTTTCATCAAAAGGAGTGACAATCGCCACACCGGTACCCCGAAGTTGTTGGTTGATGGGAAGAGACATAAACAAAAGATGGACGAAAATAAGAAGAGAAGTTCAATGGCAGGAAAAACGGTTTCAGGCTTTGTTGTTTTCTTCCCAAAATCCCATTTTACCATATTTTTCAATGCGTTGTTGGATTCTTTGAGAGGGTGTTAGGTGCCTGATCATATTCAGGTTGTTCAATAGACAGGCTTTTAAATGTGTGGCCGCCTCTTGATAGTCCCAATGTGCGCCCCCAAGTGGTTCCGGAACTATTTCGTCCACCAGTCCGAAGCCTTTCATATCGGCTGCAGTGAGTCGGAGCTGTTCGGCAGCTGTTTCTTTTTTGTCCCAGCTTCTCCAAAGGATTGAGCTACAGCTTTCCGGGGAGATGACGGTATACCAGGTGTTTTCCATCATAAGCACCCGATCACCAACGCCGATACCCAGGGCACCACCACTGGCTCCTTCACCGATGATGGCAATAATGACCGGAACTTTGAGGCGAATCATTTCATAAATATTTCTGGCGATGGCTTCTCCTTGTCCCCTTTCTTCTGCTTCCAGGCCCGGAAATGCCCCGGGAGTATCTATCAGGCATATGATGGGTTTGTTGAATTTCTCTGCCAGTTTCATTAAGCGAAGTGCTTTTCTGTAGCCTTCCGGGTTGGCCATACCGAAATTCCGCATCTGGCGGGATTTGGTGTTGATACCTTTTTGTTGACCTATGATCATGACGGTTTCTCCTTCCAGCGAAGCGAATCCGCCGACCATGGCTTTATCGTCTTTAAAGTTTCTGTCTCCGTGCAGTTCCACGAAATCAGTGCACATTTTTTCGATGTATTTCAGTGTGTAGGGTCGGTCTGGGTGTCGGCTTAGTTGTACTCTTTGCCAGGGAGAAAGGTGATCAGTTATATCCCGTCTTTTCCGTACGATTTCTTGTTCTAACTGGCTGATGTTGGCAGTATAATCTACTTTGGCGTTTTTTTCTGCCAGTTTTTTGGTTTCTTCAATTTGATCGAAAATTTCCTTGATGGGTTGTTCAAAATCGAGGAATTGTCTATTGGCAAATTGGGGCATAGGGAACAATAAGATGGTAAAAATACGTCATCGCTCTTTTTTGGAAAAGATTTGTTTCAAGACTGTTAATCGTCTTATATTTGCACCCCACAGAATTCTATATTATATATTATTTATATAATATATTTCCGGATCGGTAGTTCAGTTGGTTAGAATGCCGCCCTGTCACGGCGGAGGTCGCGGGTTCGAGTCCCGTCCGGTCCGCTTAAAAGTCTCAGATTTAACTGGGACTTTCTTTTTTATGGGTCACTATGTTTACATCATTGAGAGTGAGCAAGACGGAACATTTTATAAGGGGTATTCACAAGATCCTTCGAAACGGTTGCAGCAGCATAACCAGGGTGAATCCAAGTTTACTTCAGGGAAGATGCCGTGGAAGTTGGTTTATGTGGAGGAATGTGGAACCAAAAGAGAGGCATTGATTCGGGAACGAAACATGAAAAAGGCGGAGAGGAGTAGGATTCAGCATTTGCTATCTCATCCCAAGAATATTATCGGACGATTCACTGGTGGTTAAAGTGCTGCCCTGTCATCCCCACAGCGCTGTGGGGACGGGTTCGAGTCCCGTCCGGTCCGCAAAGCCCCTTTTGGGGCTTTTGTATTTATACTGACCGAAGCGTTAGCATCCGGTCCGCAGAGGACCCTTCGGAGAAGGAAAGCCGCAGGGTCTCCGCAAAAAAAGTTATCAATCATTAACTAAGTCTATTGTTCGCGGAAGACCCTTCGGGGAAAGAAAAGGCGGAGAGGAGTAGGATTCAGTATTTGCTATCTCATCCCAAGAATATTGTCGGACGATTCACTGGTGGTTAAAGTGCAGCCCTGTCATCCCCACAGTACTGTGGGGACGGGTTCGAGAGTCCCTTTATCTATGCTGACCGAAGCGTTAGCATCCGGTCCGCAGAAGACCCTTCGGGGATATAAATAAGATTTTACCAATTTGGCGGACATTGGTACAATCTTTGAATTAGGTTATTATCAATTCTTGTAGTAGTAACAGGTTGTCTTTATTTAAGTGACATCGTTTCGAATTGATTTCGAAAAACACAGATACTAAAAATAATCTTGTATGAATAAAGGTATTTTCTTGTCCTTTTTTCTCTTGATGAGTTCCGAAATTGTTAGTGGACAAGCCATTTATAACATGTCAGGGGAAGAAATCTGCGTTCTCAAGCGAGGAAACTTTATTAGTGGAGGGCGTAAGATAGGTTCGATACAGCATCGAGCTGTTTATGATAGCATTGGTAAAAGATTAGGTTCTGTGGAGAACTTGCTCAGTGAGGGTCGGGAGGTATCTCTTTATAACAAAGATGGTAAAAGAGTTTGCACAATCAACCCATCGTATTTAGGAGGTTTTGAGTATCCATTTGGACTTAATGGTGTTACAGAGTTTTATAGAGGAGGTGATCCAGTAGGATTTCTTCGGGATAATTTAATTCATAATAGTTTCGGAAAGGAAATAGGATATTTTCAACGCCTGACTGCAATTGAAATTGCTGTATATCTTTTTTTACTACCCGCTCAAATTGATATAATCAAACAGTAGTTTTTATCGTATTTTGTATTGAAATGCTGCCATTGGAAATGAAATACAATGGCTTGACTTATCATTTTCATAAAAAATCTTCGAAAACATCCTACTGCTCATTCAATTTGTAGTGATAGTACAACCAGTTCATCTTTGTCTTAGCTCCCGCCTCCGATTATATTCCCATCGATTTGCTCTTCCGACGATGCTGTCGCTTCGGTCAGCAGCGGGATTACCGAAATAGCATCATTCTATCCATGCCTATACTTGTTAACAGCATTTTTTGGAGGGGAATGAAAAATTAATTTACTTTGTAATTCAAAGTACTTTTAAAAATTATTACATGGACCCGTTGGAAGAACAATTGGAAGCCCTGCGCGACATCCAAAACATGATGCACCGCTCAAAGAAATTCGACCATATCAGCGGTAAAGCCGGAATCGTAGCTGGCATACTTTCCCTGATAGTAGTTGCTATTTCTTATTGGCTGCTTGACATATCGCCCCTTACTGCACATTACTATAACTACCTCTACACCGAGGCCGGAAAACACAACAACCTCTGGTGGCAATTGATGGGATTATACACTGTTCTATTGCTCATTGCCTCCTGGAC
>JBJTTC010000138.1:0-35052 GCA_046079965.1 Sediminibacterium sp.
GCATCTGTTTTCTCGCTGTGTAATTCTACCAGCTTTTTGTTTTCAAGGAAAGCAATCTCTACGCCCGTAGGAGCAGCATTGATAATTAGTTCTTTGTTCAAGTGTAGTTACATTTATTGCAACTCACAGGTCTGTCAACCAGGGTAAATGAAAGTTACTTTACATGTGTGGGAACCCTGCTGTATCAGCAATCAATTGACAGAGCCGAAGAATGTGAATAGCAGAGGAGCCAATCGTGGTCGGATGATGGCGGGGCAAAGCAACCAAGGAAAAATTATTTGTTCTTCTTCTTGTGTCGATTCTTCCTCAGGCGTTTTTTGCGCTTATGTGTAGCAATTTTATGACGCTTTCTTTTTTTACCACAAGGCATACAGTGAGTATTTTTTTATGAATGAATTATTTTAGACTATTTCAGTTGATGGATCCTCTTTTCCAGGTCCTCTTTTATCTCAGATTTTTTAATTCGCTTTTTTAACTCCCCATACCACCTCACCGCTTCGGCCTTGTTTCCTTTTAGCTCATAACATTCAGCCAACTGAAACAGTGCTTCGAGGTTGTCGGGCTCTTTTTTAACAATCAGTAGCAAACGTTCGATTGCTTTTTCATACTGCCCACTTTTTCTTCCACCCAAAGCCAGCATCATCTGGGCATAGAGATTATCCGGTTGCCTCTCAGTTATCTCTCTGATTGGTAATATACCCTCCATCGGATTATCAGAAAGCCCGCCAAAAATGTAGCAGGCACCCCTTCCAATTCGATTGGAATCATTTTTTGGATTAATCACCAACGCCTTATCAAAAAGATCTTTGGCATTTTCTGCCAGCCAATGTTGCCTATCCGATTCTTCCCGGGCATTCAATACTTCACTCAGGAACAAGCGGGCGGCAAAGGTGAGGCTTTTTTCAGAATTTTCCAACTTGGCGGCCTCTCCATTGTAAAAGGCATACAAAAGAAAATTATCTGCAGAGTCTGCCCAAAAGCGAGACAATTGATGGTATAAATGAATTTTTTCTTCCCTTGGAATTGACTGATCTAATTGATTTTCAATTCTTTGTATAAATTTTTGTTGGGAAGGACTGAGCCGATGGGCAGAAGCAGCTATCAATTCATCGGTTTGCCCGGTATGTTGATGATTGGTTTTACTCTCAGTAACGTTGGGCTGGTTGATATTGGGCAGATGCGTTTTCCCGAAAAAGAAGAGGGACAACAAGCAAAAGACAGCGATGGCTACAAGCGAGAACTGATGTTTCTTCACTTTTTTTGTGCAAAGTTAAACCCCCTTGTGCTTTGTTTTTACTTCACTAACAAATTCTTTGGCTGGCTTGAAAGCAGGGATATAGTGCTCAGGAATTTCAACAGCAACATTTTTCTTGATGTTCCTGCCTATTTTAGCAGCACGTTTCTTGGTGATAAAACTTCCAAAACCCCGGATGTAAATATTTTGACCCCTGGAGAGACTTTCCTTTACCTCCTTAAACATTGTTTCTAAGGTAACCAGTACATCCACTTTTGGAATGCCAGTTTTATCTGAAATTTGATTGATCAAATCTGATTTTCTCATATATCAAAATTTATGAAAATAGGATAGCACCTAAATTAAGTTAAAATTTTGCAAATACACAAGGGAAGATAATATATTCTTTTCATAGGAAAAAAAATCCTTTTCATCCGTTCATCCCTGTAACTGACTTTAAATACAAAAATAATATTATATGAAAAAAAATCCGGACAAATTCAATTTTCAAGGAAAAGGACCACCCGATTACCCCAATCAACGCTATTTCATTCAAAAACTGCTGCTCTGGCACCAAAACACCAATAAACGTGAAATGCCCTGGAAAGGCATTACTGATCCCTATAAAATCTGGTTGAGTGAAATCATTCTGCAACAAACAAGGGTTGCCCAAGGTTTGGGTTATTATGAACGCCTGCTGAAAGCTTTTCCAACGCTTCATGACCTGGCTACTGCTCGTGATGCCGATGTATTCAAACTTTGGGAAGGTCTTGGCTATTATTCCAGGTGCAGAAACATGCTTCGAACCGCACGGTGGGTATCGGAACAGTATAAGGGACAATTTCCTGCTTCCTACGAGAAACTCCTTGAATTACCGGGGATTGGCCCTTACACCGCAGCAGCGATAGCTTCCTTTGCTTTCCAATTGCCTTATGCAGTAGTCGATGGGAATGTGAGTCGTGTACTTGCCCGTTTTTTTGGTATTGAGGCACCCATCGATAGCAGTTTGGGCAGAAAAAATTTTTCTGAACTTGCCCGTCAACTTCTTTATACCCCTGAGCCGGGAATCTATAACCAGGCCATCATGGATTTTGGCGCCACAGTTTGCATGCCACAACAACCCCTATGCGGAATTTGTCCGTTACAAAAAAAATGTGCTGCCCGACTTCAAGGCCAGGTTCATCGCTTACCTGTCAAAGAGAAGGCAGTGACAAAAAAAATACGTTGGATGGCCTTTTTTATTTTTGAATTTCAGGGCAAATGGTGTGTTAGGGAAAGAACCGGGAAAGACATTTGGCAACACTTATTCGAATTTTATACTGTCGAAACCGAAGCCGCGGTTGAATGGAATCAACCCGTCATCCAACAATGGCTCGAACAACAGGGATTGCATCGTTTTCAACTGATGGGTGTCTCTCCCTTACAAACCCAGTTACTCACCCATCGGGAAATAAGAACAGTTTTTATTCAAGTTAAATTATCCAGACTTCCCTCATTTTTAAATACTTATCGTTGGGTGGACAGAAGAAAGATTACTTCATTGCCTTTTCCTCGCATTGTTACCCGATGGCTGGAAGAAACCCAATGATGTCGGGATGTTTGGGGATAAGCCGCCAACCTGATATTAAACAGAAATGATATTTTTGCAAGAAGGTAGGTAAGTACTTTCGCCTTCAAAACATAGCTATTTGGACCATCATTCTTTTTTCCAGTTGTTTCATTCCAATATTTTCTTGTCGGCTGTACAGTCGCAGGGTGCTACCACGCTGGTCATTATTTTGATGATGTTGTTTTTCTTGTCGTTTGTTTTATCGGGTGCAGAAGTTGCCTTCTTCTCATTGACATTCAAAGATGTTAACTTCATAAAAACCAGACAGCAGCCGGCTTATGCACGTATTTTAAAATTGTTGGAAGATCCCACCATTCTATTGGGCTCCCTTCTGATAGCGAATAGTTTCGTTAATATTTCCATCATCATCATTTCCAATCTTCTCATTGATGATCTGTTTCATTTCGAAAAATTACAGGCAGATTGGCTAGAATTTCTCATCAAAGTCGTTTTGGTTTCTTTGGTACTTGTTTTGTTGGGAGAGATCATGCCCAAAGTGTTGGCTACTCAAAACAACATTCGATTTGCCAGAGATTTTGGAGGAGTAGTTCTCATCATTTATTATATCTGCCGTCAACTGGCCAATTTTTTGGTTACTTATTCCGATTGGCTGGAAAACAAACTGGCTCATAGGTCAAGAGGGATGGTAAGTCTGGAAGAATTAGACCATGCGATCGACCTCACTTCAGAGCTAACCGCTACGGAAAATGAAAAAAAAATCCTCAAGGGCATAGTTAAATTCGGCAATATCACGGTTAAGCAAATCATGAAAACAAGGGTAGATGTAAATGGTATTCCTGAGAATACATCTTTTGCTGAATTGGTGGCACAGGTAAAGGACCTTCGATACAGTCGGCTACCGGTGTACCAGGATGACCTGGACAATGTTATCGGGATGATTCATACCAAAGATTTACTTGCCCATCTCCATGAACCCGCCGATTTCAGATGGCGATCTTTGATTCGACCCCCTTATTTTGTTCATGAGCAAAAGTTTATTGAAGACCTCTTGAAAGAATTTCAACAAAAGCGCATACACTTTGCGGTGGTCGTAGATGAATTTGGCGGCACCAGCGGTATTGTTACTCTGGAAGACATTCTGGAGGAAATCATTGGTGATATAAAAGATGAATTTGATGATGAAGAAGCCAGTTTCAAAAAAATAGATGACAACAACTACCTTTTTGAGGGGAAAACCATGATCAATGACGTTTGCCGCATCATGGAATTACAAAAAGACACTTTTGATGCCGTTAGGGGGGAGAGCGACTCTCTTGCCGGACTTGTTCTGGAAATCGCCGGTGAAATTCCAAAACCCCAACAAGTCATTCAGTCAGGAGATTTTGAATTTACTGTGCTCGAAGTAATAAAAAACCGAATCAATAAAGTGAAGGTTACTATCAAGCTTCAATCCTTTAATGATTAAGTCATGCGCATCAAACTTATTTATGCTGCTTTGTTTTTATCTATCAGCTGCGTTATATTACTTGTTTCCTGTAATAGTCCGTACACTCCCAAACCAACAGGGTATTTTAAGATTAATTTTCCCAACCACAACTACCGCAGTTTTGATGTGCCCGGTTATCCATATACTTTTGACTATCCGGTTTACGCCCGGATTGTAAAAGATTCTACTTATTTCCGAGAGCCCACAGAAAATCCCTGGTGGATCAATGTTGAATTTCCCGATTTCAATGGAAGGATTTACATCAGTTACAAAGAAATTGGCAAAATCAAACTGGATACCTTGATCAGGGATGCCTATCGACTTTCCAATAAACACAATACCATGGCATATTCCATTGAGGACACGGCTTTTGTTACACCAAACGCAGTTCATGGAGTTTATTTTACGGTGGGGGGCAATGTAGCAACAGCCAATCAATTTTTTGTTACCGACTCGGTTCATCATTTTCTGCGGGGTGCATTGTATTTTGATGCCACCCCCAATGTTGATTCATTGGGTATAGTAAATAATTTTTTATTGACCGATTTGAAGCATTTGGTGAATACCCTACGCTGGCGAAGCAAATAGTTGATCCTGAAGACGTAACTTTACATCTATTCAATCATATGATAGCAATTGATCAGGTTTTAATAAGCGATGAGGTGGTGGAAGAGCAGTTTGTCTGTAACCTGAGTAGTTGCAAAGGTGGATGTTGTGAAGATGGGGACGCAGGCGCACCTTTGGAAAAAGCTGAGTTGGCTGAAATAGACAAAGCATACGAGATCATAGAGCCTTACATGACAAGGGAGGGGAAGGATGAAGTGAAAAGAGCAGGTCGTTATTACTATGACAGGTCATTTGGTTGGGTAACACCTACTTTGAATGGTGCCCTTTGTGCCTATGGCAGAAAAGACGCCCAGGGAGTTATCCATTGCGCCATAGAGCAGGCATACAACGACGGCAAAATTCAATGGAAAAAACCCATTAGCTGTCATTTATTTCCAATCCGCATCAAGAAAAGCAGGAAAGATCCCGATATCGAATACCTGAATTATGAACCCAGACAAGACCTATGTCAATCTGCCTGTTCATTAGGAAAAAAATTAGAAGTTCCTGTTTATACATTTTTGAAGGAAGCACTTATCCGAAAATATGGTTCGGAGTTTTATGAAGCACTGTCACAAGCTGCTGAAAAATTAAAAGAAGGAAAAAAACATCATGAGTAAAACAGCCTCTTCATTTATAGCCAAAAGTACCATCAAAGCAGCCGATCTGGAACACAGGCGTAAAATCAATTTTAACATTGGCAAGTACAATGCAACTGTACCTCAGGGCAAAAAGCAATTCACTTCACTGGGCTATAGCAGGCAATTGGCTAAAAATAGAAAGTGGGAAGCCATTGAAAACCTGGATAAACATCTTCTTTCCTTTGAAGAACGCATCACTGCCATGGGAGCACGTGTGATTTGGGCAGAAGATACCCAACAGGCATTGGATGCCATTGGTAAAATATGTCGGGAGAAAAATTGTTCTACTCTTGTAAAGAGCAAAAGCATGGTTACAGAGGAAATTCACCTCAATGATTTTCTCGAACAGCAGGGCATTGAAAGTGTTGAGACAGATTTGGGTGAATACATTCAACAACTCGATGGTGAGCCCCCTTACCACATCGTTACACCGGCCATGCATAAGAGCAAAGAAGATGTCGCTAAACTTTTTGCCGAGAAATTAGGCACTCCGGCTCATCTTAGTCCGGAAGAACTAACTCAGGTCGCCAGAAAAATTTTACGGGAAAAGTATATTTCTGCACAGGTAGGCGTTACCGGAGGAAATTTTATTTTGGCTGATATTGGCGGTATTGCTATTACTGAGAATGAAGGTAATGCCCGCCTAAGTTGTTCCTGGCCATCAACACACATTGTTGTTGTGGGCATTGAAAAAGTATTGCCTTCGGTTCACGATTTATCTCTCTTTTGGCCACTTCTCTCAACGTTTGGTACCGGTCAGCAGGTAACTGTTTATAATTCTATTGTTACAGGTCCGCGTCAAGCCGGCGAAACTGATGGTCCCGAGGAAATGTATGTGATTTTATTAGACAATGGGAGAACACATTTGCTGGAACAACTTGATTTCCGTCAAGCTTTGTATTGTATCCGTTGTGGTGCCTGCCTGAATGCCTGTCCGGTATATAAAAACATAGGTGGTCACTCCTATGAAACAACCTATAGCGGACCAATCGGAAAAGTAATCACTCCTCATTTGAAAGGACTCGACGATTATCAACACCTGAGCTATGCCTCCTCTCTTTGTGGCAATTGTACCGAAGTTTGTCCGGTAAATATTCAGCTGCATGAGATGCTGCTTGATAACCGACATGAAGCTGTTTTGCAAGGAATGAGCAGTATGGGCGAGCGACTGGCATGGAATCTCTGGAAGTTGGCCAGCATGAATCGGACCCTCCTCAACATGGGCAATGCACGATTAAAAAATTGGGTGGTAAACCGGGTATTTAAAGGATGGACAGCCCATCGCAGTAATCTTGATTTTGCCAATCAGACCTTCAATGAATGGTGGAAAGAACAAGGCAGCTCCCATTGATTTATTCAATTCATCATGCCAACGCCGGAACCTTTCTGTCTGGTTTATGCTGAAGAAGTGAGTCCCAGACTCACTTACATCACCGACGTGATATGGAACAAACAGGCATCTGTTACCAATGATGTTGATAGGTTTCAGAACTTCAGGGGGGAGAGGCTTCAATATACCCGAAAAAAAATCTGGCCAGAAATTCTTCATATTCAAGCGGAAGAACTTCTGTTTCAACAAAACATAATACCCATCCGGATTACTGTAGCAGAGTGGGAATCAACACCTGTTTTTTTTTCCGGAAATGGGGATATACCATTTGATTGGTTGGCGGCTTCTTTTTATCTCATCAGCCGCTATGAGGAATACCTCCCATTTCAACCCGATCAGTACGAACGTTTTCCTGTTCAGGCAAGCCTTGCACATCGCTTTGATTTTCTTCACAAGCCACTGGTTCAAATTTGGACAGCTCTCCTACGTCGGAAGTTCCAGTTATTCTCTTTGCCGGAAATGCCGGAAGAACCAATTATACAATTGACGTTCGACATGGATGAACTCTTTCAATTCCGTCATCTTCCGTTGGGCAGACAGCTCAAGCGGTTGTTAGGGAATTTTTTGAGAATGGACTTTGAGCAAGTGGTTATGCAGCTAAAAGTTTTGAGTGGGAATGCTCCTGACCCATATGATCTTTGGCAAGGCAATTGGAATGGGTTAGAGGCCATGTCTAAAAAGCCGATTTTCTTTTTTTCCGGTGCCGGCAAAGTGGGAGGGATGGACAGGCAATTACCAGTTGATCACAAGGCAGTTACTGAAATCTTACATCGATGCGATCAAAAGGCAATGGTGGGTTGGCATCCTTCCTGGGCTTCATCGAACCACCCGGTACTTTTACAGAAGGAACTAGACTCTGTTCAGTCAGCAGCAAAGCGCAGCATAAATAAAAGTCGTTTTCATTACCTAAGATTTCAGTTGCCTCATTCTTATCACCGACTTTTGGAACTGGGTATTGAACATGAATACAGCATGGGCTATGGGAATACTTTTGGATTCAGGGCATCATTTGCTGATGCTTTTCCATGGTTTGATCTGTCGAAAAATGAACCAACCTCGCTGGTGATCCATCCTTTTTTTTATATGGATGCGATACCTGTGTTTCAAAGCAAAGAAAATCCAGCAGCAGCCTTGACTTACATAGACAATATTAGGGAACAGGGGAGGGGTGTGGTACAGGAATTATGTTTGGTCTTTCATCCGCATGCATTGGCTAAAGCATCCTGGAGAGAACTACTTGCATCTTTGAGCGAGGATGCTAATATCAGATTGCATCTGCATCAGTAGGAGGAGCCTTCTCTTTTTCTCTGTGTAAACTTTTGTTGACCACATACACTCCCATCAGTGTTACCAAAGAGCCCAGAAGGATCGGCCATGTAAGGTGTTCATTGGTCAAGAAGGCACCGATGAAAATTGCAACGATTGGATTCAGATATGCATACAGTGAGGCAATCGCTGGCTCGAGATTTTTCATGGTATAAATAAAAGCAACAAAAGCAAATACAGACCCTGCGGCAACCAGATAGGCAATCGAAAGCCAGGTCAGTGCCGGTATTTCTGTAACAGGTATAAAATTTCCGGTGGTAGCCGATAACAGCAAAAGAAAAAAAGAACCAAAAAGCATTTGCCAACCTGTGGCGTAATAAGGATTGAGGGTTACCTTATTTCTGGCAATCAGCAAAGTGGCAATGCTCCAACCGAGCATCGAGAAAAAAGAAAGCAGCATACCGGTTAGATAGTTGCTGTCAGTGGCATGGAAGGCATTGCTATAGAGAACAACGGCTATTCCTCCAATTCCCAAGAGCAATCCGATTATGGTCAGTGAATTGATTTTTTTGTTGCCCAGCAAAAGTAGTTCTATCAAAACTACACAAAGTGGATACAGTGAAGCAATCAATGAGCTGAGACCACTGGAAATATATTTCAGGCTCACTGTTGCCAATCCATTCGAACAAACAAACATCAGGAGCCCCATCAATACCAACCATCCCAGGTGTCGGCGCAGCGGTAACTTTTCTCCCCGAATAATGAACCAACTAACCAAAATGCTTCCCGCTACCAATTGTCTGATACCCGCTACCTGCAGTCCTGGCGCCTTTTGAACGGCAATTTTACTGGCTACCCAGGTAGTACCCCAAAGAATGCTCGTCAATGCAAGGGCACCATATGCTTTTTGTTGTCGGGTCAATTTTTTTCTGTTAGATCAATGTTTAAAATGGCGCATGCCGGTTAATACCATTGCCAGTTTGTTTTCCTTGCAATAACCGGTGCTGTCTGCATCGCGAACGGAACCACCGGGCTGAATAAAAGCTTCTATCCCCGCTTGATGACCCATTTGAACACAATCGTTGAAGGGGAAAAATGCATCCGATGCCATCACCGAACCTTGCAAGGAGAAGTTAAATTGTCGGGCTTTCTCTAATGCATGTCGAAGGGCATCAATTCTACTGGTTTGTCCGCACCCCTTTCCCACCAGCTGCTTATCTTTCACCAAGGCGATGGCATTACTTTTCAAATGCTTGCAGAGAATGTTGGCAAAAACCAGATCATTTTTTTCTTTTTCAGTGGTGGTTCTTCCACCCACTTCTTCCCACCGAGCCGTAAGTTCATTATCAGTATCCTGACTTAGTTCTCCTTGTAAAAGCGAGCGATATTGTTGGGCAGGTAAAACAACATCGGGCTGCAGTTGCAGCAAAATTCTATTCTTTTTAGCGGTTAAAACCGGAAGGGCATTTTCCTCGAATCCCGGGGCAATCAGGACTTCAAAAAAGATTTCCTGGATGGCTTCTGCGGTGGCAAGATCAATACGAAAATTAGTTACCAGAACTCCTCCGAATGCGCTCTCGGGGTCTCCGGCCAACGCTTTTTCCCAGGCGAGGTGTACATTATCTGCAATAGCAGCACCACAAACATTGTTGTGTTTGATGATAGCAAATACTGCTTCGTCTTTGAAAGGGGAACTGTCCTTTGTGAATTCCTGTAACAATTGCATAGCAGCATCTACATCTACCAGGTTATTGTAGGAAAGTTCTTTTCCGTGCAATTGTAGGAACACCTTTTTTAGATCTCCTGTATAGTTTGCTTGCTGGTGAGGATTTTCTCCATAACGAAGTACCTGCTGTACCAGCGGATTGAAGTAATTGCTGATGGCAGTATCATATTGTTTGACTACAGCAAATGCTTTGGCAGCTAACTTTTTTCTTTGCTCCAGGGTTGTTGTACCCGCCTGTTGGTTGAGAATTTGCTCTAGGTATCCGTAATCATCTTTGGATGCAATAACTGCCACATCTTTGAAATTTTTTGCTGCCGAACGGATAAGGGAGGGTCCGCCAATATCAATTTTTTCAATAATGGCTTTTTCTTCGCTGGTGTTGCGTACCGTTTCTTCGAAGGGATAAAGATCAACTATAACGAGATCAATTGGGGGAATATGGTAAGTAGCCATTTCTTCAAGATCGGTTGATTCGTGTCTTCTACCGAGTATACCGCCAAAAACGGCCGGGTGCAAGGTTTTCACCCTACCTCCTAAAATGGCAGGATAACCGGTCAGTGTATCCACAGCTATGCAGGGGATGCTTAACTTTTCTAGTAATTGTTGTGTACCACCGGTCGAGTAAATGGTTACTCCAAGGCGGTGCAATTGCAAAGCCAGCTTGTCGAGACCGTCTTTGTAAAAAACTGAAATCAGCGCTGATTGAATGAGTTTGTCCATGATGATGAATAAGTACAGGGCAAATGCCTGGTCATAAATTGATGATGAAAGCACCTTGTTCAGGTGTAGAATGGCAGTGCAAATGTAATTGGGATGCTTCTTTTTTCCATTCTCTGATTTTCCACATTCGGTTGCTTCCATCCAAAACAAACTGCTTGCATTGTAGTCTTTCTGCGAGCCACTTCAGACTGAAAGCAGGATTCTGCATCAGAACAACGACATCTGCTTTCGGGGGCAATCGTGAAACTGAAAAATGATTGCGTCCATCGATCAAGGCGATGATTTTACGCCGGGTGCGGATCCAGGGAAAGTTTATTTGGGTATGTTTCGGAGGATCTTTGGAGCCGGTTCCCCAATACCAGTCCGCTGTTGCAATCAACTGTTCTGCCCAGGGGGGATTTTTTTCCCCGCCACCGGTAATAAGACATTGCCTGTCGGATTCCAGCAAGTGAATGGCTGAACGACGGGGGAGGTGATAGACTATCATTTTGTGCTGTTGAAACAATTGATATTGCCGGATTCCTGCCAACACTACAACCAATGAAATGCAGATGAGGCCGTGCAACATTGTTTTTTTATTGAAATGCACCAGTCTTTGTCCGATAAGGAATATACCTGCCAGTAGCAATATGGTTTGTTCAACCGACAAATACAAGCCGGTAAGGGAGGTCCCGGGAATTTTTGCTGCACCAATGGTCCATTGATTCATCCAGCGGATAAGTAGTTCGGTAAAGGAGCCGATGAGTTTTGCTGCGGATGGGTAGGGGTAGAAAAAAAGCAAAGCAATCAACAGGTAAAGAATGAGCGTTGATAGGGGAACAGCAATGAGGTTGGTAAACAGGAAAAGCAATGGGAAGCGGTGGAAGTGAAAAAGCAGAAGAGGGAATGTAAGTACCTGTGCCGCGAGGGTAACAGAGATCATTTCATTGATTACTTTGAGGATGGGATGGGAAGTCAGGAACAGGGTCGATAATGGCCGGGAATAAAGCATTATTCCTGTGACTGCCGCGAAAGAAAGTTGAAATCCTGCATCCGTTATGAGCAAGGGATCGAAAATGAGCAGGCACATTGCTGCTGCCGCGAGTGAGTTGATCGGGTTGGTTGTTCTCCCCCACCATTCGCTCAAAACAAGCAAAGTAACAATGATGGCAGCCCGCAAGATCGAGGGACTTGCCCCTGTGAGAAATGTGAATAGCCAGCCGGAGAGCAGCAAGACAGCCGGCGCAAAGTGCCTGAACAGCATTTTTTTTCTAAGTGGCCGCAATAGTTGATGAAGCAAGCCGAATAACAACGCCAGGTGCATTCCACTAATGGCGATGATGTGAACAATACCGGTATTTCTATAAGCTGCTATCAATTCCCCGGGTAAATTTAGTTTGTATCCGATCAGCAAGGCAGCTGCAATCGCTTTTTCTTCGGTTCCATCTATTGACAGATCAATGCTTTTAAGGCAGTATTGTTGAAGCGTCATCAATGTTCTGCTTAGAAATGTGCTTCTATTTTTCTCTGCCACTCGGGTAGTTGTGTGTTTGATAGAGCAGCTGAAAAAAATTTGTTTTTTGTGGTAGAAAGTGCTGGCATCAAATGCGCCGGGGTTGGTGGCTTTTGACAAGGCTTGAATTCGGGAGCGCACCAGCAACACTGAGTTACTGGTTATTTCGGGAAAATGCAGTGATGAATCAGAATATAGGAGTAGTTTTCCGGGTAGGCGCGAGAATCTGCCGTTTTCACCAACAAAGATTTTGGAAGCAACAGTTCTCCATCCTTTACCGGCGGGCTGAAAGGGCTGTTCTAATACAAGTGCCAATGCTTTGGTTGCTGGTTTGTTGGTATCAGTTGTAACAGGTACAGCGTAAAGGGAGGCAGTTCGCAAGTAACCCGCTAAAAAAATGGATAACACAATTGTTATTCCCCGGCAGAAGATTGACCATCTGCCAAAACGAATTGGCAAAAATTCAAGGGCCAGACAGATGAGACACAGGCCCCAGAAAAAATGTATTCCAATAGCAGCACTTGGGAACCAATGGGCTGAACATACACCAGCAACCCATGGCATTCCCAGGCGGAGAAAGGGAACAGATTTCCAATAATGCCTTGCGGTAGAATTCACCGAACGTAACCTAGGAAATGTGGGTGGTCGTTGAAATAGAACAATTAAATACCGTGAAAAAACGGAAAAAAAATCGGTGTTTTTACCTACTGAGGTTCATGCTTCTTTCCTTATAAAGGGTGCGGAAATAGGGATCTCGTAAATCTTTGATGAATCGGATCGATTCACCTGTGCTTTTCATCTCGGGTCCCAATTCCTTGTTTACTCCTGGAAATTTATTGAAGCTGAATACCGGTTCTTTGATGGCGTAACCTTCCAGCTTTTTTTCTAAGGTAAAATCTTTGAGTCGGGCGGTACCCAACATTACTTTGGTTGCTATGTTCAAATAAGGTATTTGATAGGCCTTGGCAATGAAGGGGGTCGTTCGGGAAGCACGTGGATTGGCCTCAATGACATATACATTGTTGTCTTTGATGGCAAACTGGATGTTGATTAGTCCGCGTATATCAAGTGCCCTGGCAATTTTTTCCGCATAGTGTTCCATGGTTTCCACCAACAGGGGCGATAGGTTAAATGCCGGAAGAACGGCATTGCTGTCTCCACTGTGTATTCCGGCAGGTTCAATGTGTTCCATTACGCCCATGATGTGAAAGGTTTCTCCATCGAAGATGGCATCTACTTCTGCTTCCTGACAGCGGTCCAGGAAATGATCGATCAATATTTTATTACCTGGCAAGTGTTTCAGCAGACTTATCACGGCTTTTTCAACATCCTCATCGTTGATAACAATGCGCATTCTTTGACCACCCAACACATAACTGGGTCTAACCAAAACGGGGTATCCAACTTTATTGGCAACTTCGATGGCTTCATCGGCAGTACGGGCAGTGCCATACCTGGGATAGGGTATGTTCAGATCTTTGAGCAAATCACTGAACCGTCCGCGGTCTTCAGCAATATCCATGTTATCAAATGACGTACCAACGATGGTCACTCCTTTTTCGTGCAGCCTTTTCGCCAGTTTCAGCGCTGTTTGTCCGCCCAATTGTACGATTACCCCATCGGGCTTTTCCAATTCAATGATGTCCCACAGATGTTCCCAAAATACCGGTTCGAAATAAAGTTTGTCTGCCATATCGAAATCGGTAGAAACAGTTTCGGGATTACAATTCACCATGATGGCCTCGAAGCCGCATTCTTTGATGGCTAATAATCCGTGCACACAGCAGTAATCGAACTCAATGCCCTGACCAATGCGATTGGGTCCGCTTCCCAGAACAATGATTTTTTTCCTGGCGGATGGAATTGATTCGTTGGAGGAGAGGGTGGTATTCATGCCAAATAATTCAGCAAATTTATGGCTATGGGGTTTATCTCGGTGCTTTTTTTACCCACCGGTTTCCGACACTGCCTGTATTCATCCTGGTATTTTATGGAACCAGGAATAGTTCTTCCCAACGTGTTGTGTAGCGCGGACTTCGCATTTCCTGCCGCATTTTCCAGTGTCCGGCGGTGCCTGCTGCTGCGAAGTTCAGTAGGTGACCACGCATGGCAAAATTGACATTGTCAATCATTTTCATGAGTGCGGCTTTTCTGGAGTCTTCGGCATCAAAGAGTGAGCCCTGCACCGCATTTTTGGGAACAATGCCCGACAGCATCACCCCGGCTTTTTTATAGATCAGTCCTTCTTCAAATATCTCCTGCACCATCTGTAGTGCCGGCTTGATCAGGTCATTGGTAGCATCGGTAGCACAAGGAAGGGTAGCATAGGTTCCTACTACAGGTCCGTGTCTGAATCTTCCGCCGGCGGGCGGGGACTTAGGTATGAGAAAAATGTGGATGCAGGAGGCTGCTCCTTTTTGTCGCCGTAGTTTTTCCGCTGCGCGGGAAGTATAGGTGGCGATTGCTTCACGGATGGCGCTGAGTTCCTGCACATCTTTTCCGAACATGCGTGTGGTGGCAATCATTTTTTTGGTTACCAGTTCTTCGAGCATCCCGATGCAGGGCATGCCCTGGAGCTCATGGAGCAGTCGTACCCCCGTTACGCCTCCCAAAATTTTTCTCGCCCAGGCTGTATGTTGTGCACGCAGGTCCTCGGCTGTAACAATACCCATTGACCGCAATTTTTCTGCATATTGTCGCCCGATGCCCCAGATATCTGCTACGGAAGTTTGTCTCAGGGCCTCTGTTGTTTTTTCCGGATCATCCAGTACCAGTACCCCGCCTGTTTCAACCTTGTTTTTTTTGCAGAGTCGGTTCGCCACTTTGCTGAGTACCTTGGTAGGTGCGGCTCCGATGGATACCCGTATACCTGTCCATTGCTCGATCCTTTGTTTTACTTCCAGACAAAAACCGTGTACCTGTTCGGCAGGCAAATGGCTCAGGTCGAGAAAGGCCTCATCTACAGAATAAACTTCTACGCAATCCGGTGGCAGCAAGCTGCGCATGCATTCCATTACCCGCCAACTCATGTCGCCATAGAGATAATAGTTTGAAGAGAAGGTGGCTATCTTATTTTTCTCGATGTTATCTCTTGCTTTGAAGTAGGGCTCTCCCATAGCGATCCCCAGGTGTTTGGCTTCATCACTGCGCGCAATGATACAGCCATCGTTGTTGCTCAGTACCACCACCGGATGGCGGTCGAGTGCCGGCCGGAAGAGTCGCTCGCACGAGCAATAAAAACTATTACAATCTACAATAGCACGCATTTCAGACAGTGTGGATGGCATATACCACTACCCCCCAAATGATCAACTCGTGTTCTGGGTTGAGCGGTAGTGGGGCAATATTTTTGTTGTCAGCAGCCAGCCATGTTTTTCCGCGTTCCTGCAGCAATCTCCTTACCAGCATCTCTCCGTTGACTATGGCAATGATTACTTTTCCCGGTTTAGCCGTGATGCTCCGGTCCACAATCAATACATCTCCCTGGAAAATACCTGCTTCCCGCATGGCTTCACTGTTCATGCGGAAAAAAAAGGTAGCAGGTTTGTTTCGGATGAGTTGCTCATTCAGGTCGATGCCCCTTTCCATGTAGTCATCGGCAGCAGCACCGAAGCCCGTTGCATTGGCGGTGGGCACTTCCAGTTGAGAAAAATCCTTCGACCCCTTGTAGGCGGTTTCAAATCCCTTTTCCGATAGCATAGAAATAATTTTGAAATGCTAAAATAATTAGTATTTTTATGCTAAAATAATTATTAACTGTTTTTTTATGGCAACGGTGGTGGCGGAAGGAATAGATAACAAAAGAATTGCACAGGGTTGGTGGCACTATTGGTTGACCTTGCAATTACCTGAGGAAGTGCGGCAGCAACTTTTTCTCCCCGTGCAGGCAGGTTGTATAGCTTCTTTTTTGGCGAGGGAGGGGATGGAAGATACCCTGATACGCTGGATGCAGCGGATTTGTAGTACGCAACGCCAGTGGAGTGTTACATTGGATCCGGTTTTAAAGGAGCCGGGTGGCTGGCGGTTGCGGGAGCCGGTTCATTTTCAGCAGTTGCAACAACAACTAGGTTCCTTGAATAGCTATTTGTTGGGCAGCGATTGTCCGGCAATTCAATTGGGACAGTCTGTTCAATGGCGGGTACCTGATAATTTTTTACACAGGAGTGCCGGTTCCATACAATTTGTACTGGAGGGGATGGTACTTTTTCGTCGTGCCTGTTATGCGGAAGAAGGGAAGCAGATTACAGTTTTCGGATTCCGTCCCTGAGCATCATCGGATGGTGAGGTTGAGGGAGATAACATCTGATACAAGGTTATTGGTTCTGGTATAGTGACCATACCGAAGTTCCAGTGCGCTTAAGTTCGACCAACCCAAAATTCCACCCGGTGGTGCCAGTCGAAGACCGGAGCCGAAGAAATGGCTGGTAAAGCCAGACAAGTCATAGTTGCTGGTATAAAATTGATTCGCTGCAGTATGAACTCCGAAGGGGGCAAAATACTTGGTAGCCTGTTGAACATATAAGCGATAGAAAGGACTAACAGAAAAAAAGGCAGTGGGTTTGATGACGGGTTCAATACTAAAGGTATGTGCCGATAAGTCCCAATCATCTTGATAGTAGCGGTAATAACCCCTTAGTATCAGGTGATCGCCTGCAAAATAACTGAAGCGAAGAGATACAGGAATTTTGAGTCGTGTGGTGGGTAATTTCTCCATGTGCACCGAATTGTCTGTGAAATAGACCCGATGAAAGGGGAGTCCCAAAAATCCTTGTTGAAAGATAACATCCGCCATGAGTGCCAGTTGCAAACGGGTATTCACTATTTGGGAATAGCTGAAACTACTTCCGAATGTATTGCGGTCTGTCCATGGATAGGTCGATCCCCTGGGAATGAAGGGCCCCGTTCGCAACTCAACCGGTAAAATCATTTTTAGGTTATCCAGAAAGGTAAATACTTTGAGTCCCCACTCACCACTTCTGTCTTTTGTTTTTTTCGCCACATTGAATTGTCCGCCCACGGAGAGGTAATCGAACTCGGCTGAGAAAGATCCGCCGGCGCCTATGGTTGTTCCCTTTTTTTCATTTTCCATCGACCAGTTCAGAGAAGGATAAACACGTGTGTCATTATAAGAAGCGGAAGAATTGGCTTTCAAATCAACTCTGTCGGAAGAAGCAGAAGTATAATGGTCAATGCCCACTTCCATGTCAATGGTATGCTTTCTCCACTTGCGGTCTACCTTGGTCAATTTGATATTGAATTGACTGGAAATATCCGTCAGCTTTTGAGTACCAATTCCCCCCGTAACCGAGGAGTTGTTTCCATCTTGCCAATAATAGCTTGAAACAAGACTGGCTTCCTCGAAACTGAGCTTTCTTTTCTTATAGGTAGAATCATTGACATTGCCTGTTTGAGCAAACAACGACAGTACTCCAATATAAAGCGCAATGGTACTTAGTGTTAGTTTTTTCATGACAAGGAGGTTCGGCTTTCAATTAATTACAACCGCAACCGCCGCCGCTTTTTCCGGCATTGGCGCCTGAAGCTCCCTCGCGGTAAGAAAGAAAGCTCAATTCAGATTTTTCAATTTTTCTATTGGTGAGAATCATCTCACTGTCATTCAATTTATTTTTCTGGTATTCTTTTACAGGAGCACATCCCTGTAGTATCATGATGGTTAGTAAGCATACCAGCATGCTGAGGAATGTTCTGTCTCGCTTTGATAAGCTGCACTGAAATGTAAGCTGTTTCATTGTGTAAAAATTATTGAATAAGGTTATTTAATTGCTGTACAAATTTTTCAGCACTCATTTTAGGGTGTCCTTCCCAGGATTTTTTTACCGATCCGTCTTCTTTCAGCAATATGGTAAGTGGGAAGATACCATTGGCATTGTACTGATCAGCCAGCTTATTATTTTGTTGTTGTAAATTTTTGGATAGCTGGTGTTTTTTTTCTCTGGGAAAATCTGCATTGACCAAAATAAGGTGAGAATTGGCCCAGGCTATGAATTCCGGATGTTCCAAAATTTCTTTGCGCATTTGAATACAGGGGGCACACCAATCGGAACCCGAAAAATTAAGCAGGATGAACTTGTGCTGTTCAGCTGCCTGTTTTCTGGCAACTGATATGTCTGTTTCCCATTTTGGCTGACTCAATCCGCTAAGCCATATGACCACCAATAGTAATCCTTTCATCTTCGGTTTTATTTAGAGACACATAAACAACAGTAAAGGTTGCCTGTTAGCATAAAGATACTGCTATTATAAAGGAGGAAGATGGCATCTTTCAATTATATTTATTCAAATATTTTGCATGAGTGGTTTGCGCCGAACACTGGGACTATCTTCTACCATTGCCATTGTAGCGGGAGGAATCATTGGTTCCGGGGTTTTCATGAAACCGGCCCTGATGATGACACAGCTGGGTTCTCCTGTTTGGCTGCTGGAGGTCTGGGCACTTGCCGGCATCATCACCCTTTTTGGTGCCTTATCGAATGCAGAACTGGCAGTACAGTTCCCTGAAACAGGTGGTCAATATGTTTTTTTTCAAAAAATGTATGGGGAACAATTTGCTTATCTCTATGGTTGGGCTGCTTTTGCAGTTTTTAATACAGCCGGGAATGCATCTGTCGCTTATGTATGCGCTACTTATCTGGGTTATTTTTTTCCTCTGCCCCAGTTCTCAGACGCCATTTCACAGTCCGTTATCCTGCATATCCCATTCATAGGTGATATCCTGCCTCTTGACAATGCCGGAGTAAAATTATTGACCATCTTACTTGTATTGGTTCTTACCTGGCTCAACTATTATAGCCTGGGAAGGGGTGCAGCGCTGCAGCGCATTCTTACCTGGATTAAACTGCTTGCGATCATCTTATTGGTTGTCGGACTATTCAGTTCTTCAGCAGGAACTTTCAGTCATTATCAGGAGAATTTATCCAAGCAACCTACCGGCTGGGCTGCAGCCTGGATGGCTGCGCTTTCGGGGGCATTTTGGGGATATGATGGCTGGAACAACATAACTTTTATTGCAGGCGAGATCAAAGATCCTCGACGCAATATTCCTATCAGTTTATTTGCCGGACTCCTCATTTGCATATTAGTATATGTATTATTGAATGCCTCTTTTGCCTATGTTTTATCGCCAGTACAAATGGCAGAATCAAACTGGGTTGCCTCAGATGCAGCACTGGCCGCAGCAGGTAAAACAGGGGCACTGGTTATTACCTTATTGGTCGTGATATCTACATTGGGTGCTGCCAATGGAAATATTCTTTCCACCGCCCGGGTTACTTTTGCGTTAGGGGCTTCACAGACAGCTTTTGGTTGGGCCGGTCGAGTACATCCTCGGTTTCATACTCCCGGCAATGCCCTATGGCTCAATGGAGCATGGACCGTTGTGCTGATAATTTCTGGATCTTTTGATATTCTTACTGATATGCTCATTTTTGTGAGTTGGTTTTTTTATGGTATGAGTGTATTGGGGGTGATGCTCCTGCGCAATCGCTATCCCCATGCGGAACGCAGTTACCGTGTTCCTGGGTATCCGATGGTGCCATTGATATTTGTCTTATTTACTGCTTCCTTTCTCGTCATCACGCTGGTTACGGATGTACGTCAGTATTTACAGGGTGAAAGCCGGCTGATTCATTCTCTGCTGGGCGTTGGCATCACATTGGCTGGATTACCCTTCTTTTATCTTTCCAAAAAGAGAAAGGGGGCCTGATTATTCCCACCTAAACTTTATTTTCGCAGGAAACTAGCCATACCATGGAAGCCATTTTGAAGGCCATTCGTGAAGAGTTTACTGCCATGAGCGGCATGACTCCGGAGCGCATTGAAAAGATTCCCCAGAGCGGGGGTGACAGAATGTATTTCCGTTTGTATCATCAAGGGGCTACTACCATCGCAACCTATAGTGAAAACAAAAAGGAAACGGCTACCTTCCTTTACTTTTCACAACATTTCAAGAAAGCCGGATTACCGGTGCCCGAGATTTATGGGAAAAATACAGATCAAACCATTTATTTCCAACAAGATCTCGGACCTCAATCCCTGCTTGATATGCTGGAAGTAGAAGGTCATACGGATCATATCTATCAATTGTTTCAAAAAAGTTTACTGCAACTGGCCCGCCTACAGGTATTGGGCGATCAGGGGTTGGACTATGAACAATGCATTACTGCCAAGGTTTTTGGGAAACAAGCCATTTTAAGTGACCTGCTTTATTTCAAATATTATTTTTTGGATACCCTTCAGGTACCATACGATAAGCAGGCATTGCTGGATGATTTTGATGCCCTAAGTAATTATCTCACGCATACCCATTATAAGTTCTTCATGTTCCGTGATTTTCAAAGCAGGAACATTTATGTGCTTCGCGACGAAGTAAATTTCATCGACTACCAGGGAGGTATGAAGGGAGCCCCACAATACGATGTGGCTTCCCTGCTTTGGCAAGCGAAGGCAGAACTTAGTGATGAATGGAAAAACAGCTTGCTGGATTATTACATGGATTGTCTGCAACCATTGCTCGATCAACCCCTCGACCGGGTAACATTTGTCAGTCAATACAACGGATATGTATTGATTCGTTTGTTACAGGTGCTAGGTGCCTATGGTTTCAGGGGCTTATTCGAAAGGAAGGCCCATTTTCTGGCAAGCATACCATTGGCCATGAATAACCTTCGTTTTTTTATTCTCAATAAACGCGTCGGCATCGTCACTCCCGAATTCGATCGCCTGCTTCAGATATTGATTGCTCCTGAAATCATCTCCCGATTTGAACCCATTCAGGCAAATGAAAAAACGCCGCTTCGGATTCAGGTCAATAGTTTTAGTTATAAACAGGCTTTGCCAACAGATGATTCAGGCAATGGCGGTGGCTTCGTTTTTGATATGCGGGGCATCACCAATCCCGGCAGACTAGAAGCATACAGGTGTCAGACAGGAAAAGACAAACCGGTGATGGACTTTCTGGAACAACAAACCCGAATGACGGAATTTCTCAATGGTGTTTGGGACATCATTGATATTCAGGTTGAAGCCTACCTCAAGCGTGATTTTGAGCACCTCCAAATAAATTTTGGCTGCACCGGCGGTCAACACCGAAGTGTTTATGCTGCAGAACAAACAGCTCGACATTTGCGCAACAAGTACAAAGTAAAAGTTGAAGTCAATCATCAAAACGAGTCACGTTGGGTGAAAGAGTGATTACTGAATTAATTGTACTTTCGGAGAACCTCATCATCTAATTTTTTCTGTATGAAAGCCATGGTTTTTGCTGCCGGATTGGGCTCAAGATTAAAGCCGTGGACCGACCACCATCCCAAAGCTTTGGCCATAGTTAACGGGAAGTCATTGCTGCAGAGGAACATTGAATACCTTCAAACCGCTGGTGTAACAGAAGTTGTAGTAAATGTGCACCACTTTGCTGAACAAATCATCCAGGCCCTACAAAAGAACAATGGATGGGGTTGTAAGGTGCAAATATCAGATGAATCGGAGGAACTATTGGATACGGGTGGGGGATTGATGAAAGCGGCTCAATTTTTTTTGAATGAACCTTCCTTCCTCGCAATGAATGCGGATATTCTGACTGACTTATCCCTGAAATCTTTTTTACATCACCACGAGCGAAGCAATGCAATGGCCACCCTTGCTGTGAGCAACAGAAAAAGCAACCGGGCATTCTTGTTTGATGAAAATCAAACCCTGGTTGGCTGGAGACAGTCGGAGCCTTTGAAGGAAAAAATAGTCAGGAGTTCGGCGAAGCAAATACCAATGGCCTTTAGTGGATTACATGTAATCAATCCTGCAATTTTTACAGAAATTTCTCTGGAAGGAAAATTTTCAATGGTGGATGTTTATCTCTCACTTGCCAATCATTGTTCGATCACCGGATTTGATCATTCCGGTTCACGGTTTATTGATGTGGGAAAGCCGGGAAGCATTGAAATGGCGAATGAAATTTTCCCCTAAACGTATTTTTGACATCAACCCAACCAACCATGTCAATTCCATCACCCATTCATACTGCAGGTATTACTGACGTTGTTATGGGGAAAGGCGTTACCTGGGTATCTCCCTGTAATTTATATGGATGTAGCATTGGGGATGATTGTTTCATCGGACCTTTTGTAGAAATTCAAAAAGGTGCCATCATTGGTAACAGGTGTCGGATACAGTCCCACACTTTTATTTGCGAAAAAGTAACCATTCTCGATGATTGCTTTATTGGGCACGGGGTGGTGTTCACCAATGATCTTTTTCAGGAAGGTGGACCTTCAGGTGATCCGGCCAAATGGAAACCAACCCGGGTAGGCAATCGGGTAAGCATCGGAAGCAACGCCACCATATTACCGGTAATTATTGCAGACGGAACAGTTATCGGAGCCGGTTCTGTGGTTACAAGAGACATTTCAGAACCCGGAGTTTATGCCGGAAATCCGGCAAGAAAAATTCGATCTCTGTAAGCGATAAATGATGTACTTGCTTACACCTTGATATAGATTTTCTTTCTATCTAGCAGGTAAACGACCGACCAATAGAATACAATCATACCAATGGCATATAAGGCAGATCCTACTCTTTGGTCTTCTGCAATCGGCTTGAATACATGCTGATAGATCCAGGGGAACAGAGAAGTGTACACCGGCTTCCCGTTCGTGTCGATGTGATCTGTCCAGCGAAAAAGTGCCAGTAAACGGGGAAGAAATCCGCTGAGAACAAAAATGAACAGCGGGTTTTTTCCAAAAACATTAAAAAATTTACTCCATCCGGGGCGTTCGCTGCTCCAGTCCAGTGAATACATCATGATACTCAATACTAAAATGGCCAGTCCGGTCGTGTACATAACATAACTGCTTGTCCAAATTTTCTTGTTAACGGGAAATACCATATCCCAGCCATATCCGATGGCCATCATGGTGCATCCTATGACCAGCAATTTGGCCAACATTTCAAAGGAGCTGCCTTTTTCACGGATAAAAGCACCGGTCATATAACCCAGCATTACCTGTGCAATGGCAGGAAGCGTGCTGGCAATTCCCTCAGGGTCAAAGGGTACACCATTCATTTTATACATATGTGATTTACCCAGGAGTGCGAGATCCCAGCTGGTGCCGAACCAGCCAGACTGACTGAATGGGTCAGCGGGATTTCCTAAGAATAGACACATGCCCCAATAACCTAGCAGTAAAATCCCCACCACCACAAAGGCACCATGGGGGCGAGAAAAATAAATCAACAGGACTGCAAATAAATAAGCAAGGGCTATTCGTTGTAGCACCCCTAAAATTCTAACGAGTTCCCAGGGTTTGGCTATCAAATGATCATTGTCCCATTTTACAAAAGGACTCCAATTCAGAAAAAGTCCGATGGCAAAAATGAGGAGTGCCCGCTTGGTTATTTTGTTTAAAAAATAGCCGGTACTTTTTTGCTCCATTGCAGGAAGTACAAAGGCAAGGGCATTTCCTACCGCAAAAAGGAAAAAAGGAAATACCAGATCTGTGGGCGTACACCCATGCCATTCTGCGTGCGCCAGCGGCCCGTAGATATGAGACCAGGAACCCGGATTATTTACCAAAATCATCAAGGCTACAGTTGCACCCCTGAATACGTCGAGTGAGTAAAATCTTTGTTGCATGCGGAAGTTTTACCGTTGTAATTTAACATGAATTGCTGACTTATGAATAAGGCCTGAGGCAGACGGAACAAAACTGCCTTTTTTATTGTTTCTTTGCAGCAAAATCAGTTGATGGGCAAAAGAATTTTGATTACTGGCGGGGCCGGATTCATAGGTTCTCATGTAGTACGTCTTTTTGTACAAAAGTATCCGGACTATCATGTGGTGAACCTCGATTGTCTTACCTACGCAGGAAACTTGGCCAATCTGAAAGACATTGAAGACGCCCCCCATTATTTTTTTGAAAAAGTTAATATTTTGGATGTGCCGGCTTTGGAAGAGGTATTCAGGAAGCACGACATCACCGATGTTTTGCACCTGGCTGCTGAATCACATGTGGACAGGTCGATTGTGTCGCCAATGGACTTTGTTTATACCAATGTGATTGGGACGGTAAATTTGTTGAATGTGGCGAAGTCTTACTGGAAAAATGATTTGTCGGCGCATCGTTTTTATCACATTTCCACCGATGAGGTTTATGGAACACTGGGTGACACCGGGTTGTTTACAGAACAAACTCCTTATGCTCCTAATTCACCTTATTCTGCCAGCAAGGCTTCCTCTGACCATTTCGTCAGGGCTTATCACGAGACTTATCATTTGCCGGTAGTCATTTCGAATTGTTCTAATAATTATGGTCCTTTCCATTTTCCGGAAAAACTGATACCACTTTTCATTAACAATATCATCCAAGAGAAACCTTTACCTGTCTATGGGGATGGAAAAAATACGCGTGACTGGTTGTATGTGATTGATCATGCCAGGGCAATTGATGTAGTTTTTCATGAGGGGAAAAATGGTGAAACTTACAACATTGGTGGATTCAATGAATGGAAGAACATAGATCTGGTTCAACTATTGTGTCGCCTCATGGATGATAAACTTGGACGCACCCCGGGAACATCTGCGCAACTGATAACCCATGTTAAAGACCGTCCGGGTCATGATTTGCGTTATGCCATCGATGCTAACAAGATCAATCGGGAATTGGGATGGAAACCCTCGGTTACATTCGAAGAAGGCCTGAGTCAAACCATTGACTGGTTCCTTGAAAATAAAACATGGCTCGAACAGGTAACGTCAGGCGAATACCAGTACTATTACGAAAAGATGTATCATCCATCCTAATCTACATTCAATGCAAGTAGAACAAACTCCCTTATCCGGCTGCTGGGTCATTCATGATCATCGGCTAAATGACGGCAGAGGTTACTTCTTTGAGAGTTATAACAGAAAGCGTTTTTTGGAGAAGACCGGGAAAGACTTACTGTTTGTACAGGACAATCAATCCTGCTCTCAGCGGGGTGTAATTCGTGGATTACATTATCAGCTCGGTGAACATGCTCAGGCCAAGTTGGTGAGGGTGCTACAGGGAAGTGTACTAGATGTAGCGGTGGACCTACGGAGTGATTCTCCAACTTTTGGTCAATCTTTCAGCATAGTCTTATCGGAAGAAAGCGGAACCCAACTATTCATTCCCCGAGGTTTTGCTCATGGCTTTGAGGTATTGAGTGAGCAAGCTGTTTTCTTTTACAAGTGTGATAATTATTACAACAAAGCAGCCGAGGGAGGCATATTATATAATGATCCGTCGCTGGGAATCCATTGGCAAACACCGGAGGAACAAAGACTTTTGTCGGAGAAAGACAGGGAATTACCTTTGTTACAACAGGTGGTCAGCACACTACATTTCACTTAAAATCTCTCAGGCAACGATCGACAAAAATTTTAAACCATGAAAGGTATTATTCTGGCAGGAGGTTCGGGAACGCGCTTGTACCCCATCACCAAAGGAATCAGCAAACAACTGATGCCCATATATGACAAACCTATGATTTATTACCCCCTGTCTGTACTTATGCTGGCAGGCATAAGGGAAATTCTAATCATCACAACACCAGAGGATAGCAGCCAGTTTCAACGACTGCTGGGTGATGGTGCGGAACTGGGATGTCATTTTTCTTATGCTGTGCAGGAAAAACCAAATGGACTGGCACAGGCCTTTGTGATTGGGGCGTCTTTTATAGGAAAAGAAAAGGTAGCACTGATTTTGGGTGATAATATTTTCTATGGTGCCGGCTTCAGTAAGTTGGTACAATCTTTCAATGACATAGGGGGCGCAGCAGTTTTTGCTTACGAAGTGAATGACCCTGAAAGATACGGAGTAGTAACCTTTGATGATCGCCAACGCGCCATTACCATTGAGGAAAAGCCTGCAAAACCATCTTCTAATTATGCTGTACCCGGATTGTATTTTTACGATAACTCTGTAGTCGAAGTAGCCAGAAATATTCAACCTTCTCCCAGAGGAGAATATGAGATAACAGACGTAAACCGGGTTTATCTTCAGCAGGGAAAGTTACAGGTAGGAATCATGAACCGAGGAACTGCATGGCTTGATACAGGAACCTTCGACTCGCTCAGCGACGCAAGTGAATTTGTTCGGGTGATTGAGAAGCGCCAAAGCCAGAAAATCGGGTGCATTGAGGAAGTTGCTTACCGAATGGGCTTTATTTCCAGGGACCAATTGATGCAACTTGCCGACCGTTATGCCAAAAGTGGATATGGTGACTATTTGAGGCGTATCAGATAATTTACTCATTTTCAGTAGGTTGTTCGATAGCTCTTTTTTCGATTTGTTTGTAGCAAACAATTTTGGGTGACTGATGTTATTAATTTCATGAATATCTTTACCATCAAGGATCTGGAGAATTTGTCGGGCATCAAAGCCCACACAATAAGGATATGGGAGCAGCGGTACGGGTTACTCTCGCCGCAGCGTTCCAAGACCAATATCCGTCATTATTCGAATGTTGAGTTGAAAGCCATCCTCAATATTGCCCTACTCAATAAATATGGCTACAAGATCTCCCGCATCGACAGGATGACTCCGGATGAGATGCAACAAAAAATTGCTCTTCTCTCTCAGTCTGAAGCACAACAGGAGAAATTAATCAATGAAATGGTGGGTGCAATGGTGGATGCCAATGTCGATTTATTCGAAACATTATTAGATGAACACATCCGATCCAAAGGGGTAGAAAAAGCCATCATTAAAACCATTTTCCCTTTCCTTGAGAAAGTGGGAATTCTTTGGCTGACCAATCACATCAATCCTGCACAGGAACATTTGGCTACGAATGTGATTCGACAGAAACTTATACTTGGAATCGAAGGATTGCGCATGGTACCTGAAAACAGGGCTTCGATTTTATTGTTCCTCCCTGAAGGAGAGCACCACGAGGTAGGACTCCTGTTCCTTCATTATCTTCTGAAATCCAGGGGGCATAAAGTGTATTATCTCGGCGCCAATATACCACTCAAAGATGTGGAGTTCATCGCCAATGCGAAGAACATTCCTATTTTGTTTACACACCTTACTTCAGTAGCACCCAATTTCAATTTCGAGAAATTTACCATCAATGCCCACAATCGCATGCCCGATCGGCGCATCATGATCTCAGGAATGGTCGCTCAGCAATATGGAAAAAAGGTTCCACCGAGCATCCATATCTGTAAATCATTGGTTGAGGTAATGGACTTTTTTGGGATTCCCCGAAATACTGACTAATCATTTTTTCTCATTTGTTTTCTCATTTTTTTGTTGAGCAGGACTCCCGCTCCGAAACCTTTTTGTTTAAGAGTTCTAATTAATAATTAAACAATTAATTAGTTATAATATTTATACACCTGAAAATCAAATTAAAAAAAACACATAAATTTAATTACAATGTGATTGGTATTCCAAAAATGTTTAACTTTGTTGCTCTAACAATTAAACAAAAGGCCATGTCAACGCTTGAATTCAATCGCTTACTGCTGAACAATGCCGAGTTCTTGAAGCCATTTGCTCAGACCCTGACACACGATCACGAAGCCGCAAAAGATCTGTACCAGGAAACGCTTTACCGCGCTCTGGCCAACAAAGACAAATACAACGTTGGTACCAACATCAAAGCATGGCTTTACACAATCATGCGTAATATTTTCATCAATAATTACCGCAGAAAAGCCAAGCAAAATACCATATTCGATCATACACCAAATGATTTTTTGCTAAACGCACAGCAGGGAACAGTAGCCAATGAGGCAGTGGCTACAATTAACCTAAAGGAAGTGCAGCAAGCCATTCGTGAATTACCTGATATTTTCCGCAATCCATTTCTGCTATATTTTGATGGGTACAAGTACCATGAAATTGCAGATATGTTGCAGGAGCCTTTGGGAACAATCAAAAGTCGTATCCATTTTGCTCGTAAATTGCTAAAGGCACAGATTACACGTCATTAATAACTACATTAAATCCCGCACTTGCAAAAAAAAGCCATCGTAATTGGTAGTGGTTTCGCGGGTCTGTCGGCAGCCAGTTTCCTGGCGAAATCCGGTTGGAAGGTTACTGTATTGGAAAAACATACTCTGCCGGGCGGCAGGGCCAGAAAATTAGAGGTGGACGGATTCACATTCGATCGCGGACCCAGCTGGTATTGGATGCCGGATGTATTTGAACGGTACTTTGATATGTTCGGAAAAAAAGTCAGTGACTATTACGAGTTAAAAAGACTCGATCCTTCATACCGTGTTTATTGGCCCGAAGGTCATTGGGACATTCCCTCAGGAGCAAAGTCATTACAAGAATTTTTCGAGTCCATCGAACCCGGTGCGGGCCAACAGTTGAATAAATTTCTATCCGAAGCTGCCTATAAATACCAGGTAGGAATTCATAAATTGGTGCACAAGCCCGGTCAATCTCTGGCTGAATTTCTGGATCTGGATCTGATCAAAGGACTTTTTCGCCTCGATGTATTCCAGTCCATGAAAACCCATGTAGCCAGGTTTTTCAAAGATCCACGTTTGAAAGAGTTGATGGAGTTTCCCGTTCTTTTCCTGGGAGCTTTGCCGGAAAAAACACCTGCCCTATATAGCCTCATGAACTACGCTGATATCGAAGGTGGAACCTGGTTTCCCCGTAAGGGCATGTATCAGATTGTACAGGGGATGTTTGACCTGGCTGTTGAACTGGGTGTTGAATTTAAACTGGGTGAGGAAGTTACATCCATTGACATTGAGAGCGGAAAAGCAACCGCTATTTATACAGGAGGAAATCCGGGTGAGGCCGACGCCGTTAAATACTCTGCTGATGTGATCATAGGGGGTGCAGATTACCACCACATAGAGACAGCATTATTACCGGAATCGCATCGCTCTTATTCGGAAGAATACTGGAACAAAAGAGTTATGGCTCCCGGTTGTCTATTGTATTATGTGGGATTAAACAAAAAACTGGGTGATGTTCCCCATCACTCCCTGTTCTTTGATACATCGTTTGACCTGCACGGACAAGAGATTTATACTACGCGCCAATGGCCTACCGAACCATTGTTTTATTTAAATGTGACTTCCGTAACCGACTCTTCCACTGCTCCTCCCGGCTGCGAAAATTTGTTCATTCTAATACCTGTAGCAGCAGGATTGACCGATGATACACCGGAACTGCGGGAACGATATTTTCAACGGGTAATGGATCGGTTAGAAAATCGTTCCGGGCAATCAATCAGAGACGCCATTGTAGTGAAGCAGTCCGTAGCACCCCGTGATTTTATTTCAGATTATCACTCCTTTAAAGGAAATGCATACGGATTGGCGAACACTTTGATGCAGACAGCTGTTTTAAAACCATCTCTGAGGAGCAGGAAGGTGAAGAATTTATTTTATACCGGACAGCTAACAGTGCCCGGACCGGGTGTACCGCCCAGCTTGATCAGTGGTGAAGTAGTGGCCAGGGAAATAAACAAACATTTCACCTGATGATGTCGAAGCGGCAAATTGGAATGATAAAGGAGGGATAAACTGCGCGTCTTAAAAATTTTTATTAAATTACTTGTTTAATTTGTCAGCATGGAACGCCTTTTTCACCAACTCAGCGAGTCGGCAAGTAAACTGACAACGGAATTATACAGTACCAGCTTCTCCTCTGCCATCAAAATTTTACATAAAGACCTTCGTGCTCCCATCTTTAATATTTATGGATTTGTAAGACTGGCAGATGAAATAGTTGATACTTTCCATCAACACGACAAAGCCTTTCTATTGGCTGATTTTAAACGACAAACCTACGATGCCATCGAACGGGGCATTAGCCTGAATCCCATTCTACATAGTTTCCAATTAACTGTCAATCGCTTTCAAATAGATCCTGCACTGATTGAAGCTTTTTTCAACAGCATGGAAATGGACCTGAACAGGGTTAGTTATGACAGGTCAGGATATGAGGAATACATTTATGGAAGCGCAGAGGTGGTGGGACTGATGTGCCTTTTTATTTTTTGTGATGGCAACCGCGAGCAATACGATTCATTGAAATCATATGCCCGCAGCTTGGGAGCAGCCTTTCAGAAAGTCAATTTTCTGCGTGACCTGAAAGCAGACTATATTGGGATGGAACGCATTTATTTCCCAGGATGTGATTTTAATAATTTTTCTCAGCGGGATAAAGAGATCATTGAGGATGACATACAGCGTGATTTCGACCATGCATACAAAGGAATTCTGTCATTGCCACCCAAAGCACGTTTTGGTGTGTACGTTGCATATAAATATTATCTGACACTCTTCCGGAAAATAAAAAAAGTACCTCCGCAAAATATTCTTCAATACCGCATCCGAATTCCGGATCATGGGAAAATGTTGATATTGGCCAAAGCCGGGATTAGAAGCCAGTTAAACCTGTTATAAAGCAAATCCAATCATGGAGCAATTGATACTGGTAAATGAATTAGATGAAATGGTGGGCACCATGGAAAAAATGGAGGCTCATCAGAAAGCCATGCTGCACAGGGCTTTCAGCATCTTTGTTTTCAATTCAACCGGGGAATTGCTAATGCAGCAGCGAGCAAAAGAAAAATACCACTGTGGTGGTTTGTGGACCAACACCTGTTGTAGTCACCCCAGACCGGAGGAAGAAACTTCTGTAGCTGCACAGCGACGTCTGCAGGAAGAAATGGGGTTCTCTACCCCCTTGAAGAAAGTCTTTGATTTTGTTTACCATGCTCCCTTTTCAAATGGGCTCACTGAATATGAATTCGATCATGTGTACTTTGGGCAATACGAAGGGGCTATCCTACCTAACCCAAAAGAAGTCGCTGACTTCAGGTACCTCAAAATTGAAACCATCCGTAACTTAATGGAAGAGGACCCTTCTCTCTTTACCCCCTGGTTTCACATTGCATTCCCAAAAATGATTGATTGGTTAAGTTGGCAGCAGTTAGCATGAATCCGAATCATTCCATGAATACCCCGCGAACTGCTATAGTCATTGGCTCAGGGGTTGCCGGATTGGCAACTTCGATTAGACTGGCTTGTCAGGGATATCATGTTCAGGTATTTGAGAAGAATGCTTTTCCGGGTGGAAAGCTTCACCACTTCGAGCAAGAGGGATTTCATTTCGATGCCGGTCCGAGTTTGTTCACGCGACCTCAATTGATTGAAGAGCTTTTTTCACTCGCCGGAGAGCCCATCGAAGATTTTTTTTCTTATCAAAAGCTACCCGTTTCTTGTAATTATTTTTATGAAGATGGAACTCAACTCAATGCCTATGCAGATCGCAATAGGCTTGCTGCTGAATTAGCTGAAAAGCACGGGGAAAAAGAAGAAAAAGTATTGGCGTATCTCGAAAAGGCCGCTCAACTTTTCAACCAGGTGGGAAATATTTTTTTAGAGCATTCGCTTCACGATGGCTCGGTTTTTCGGGAAGCATCTGTAATTGCTGCTATTCGTGCAACCCGCTGGCAGCACTTATTCAGTTCGATGCACCGCCTGAACGCCAACGCTTTCAGTAATCCCAAAACTACCCAGTTGTTCGATCGGTACGCTACTTATAATGGAAGTAATCCCTACAAGGCGCCCGGTATGCTCAGCATGATTGCTCATTTAGAACACAATGAAGGAAGCTTTTACCCGCAGGGTGGCATGATCAGTATTACCCGTGCATTGCATCAGCTTGCCTGTAAGAAAGGAGTGCAATTTCATTTCAATACAACTGTCACTCGCATTCATTTGCAAAATGGGAAAGCAATCGGTGTAAATACAAATCAGGATTTTTTTTCCACAGACATAATTGTAAGCAATGTGGATGTTTATTTTACTTATCTGCGTTTGTTGCAACAACCCGTGCAGGCAGAAAAAATTTTGAAGCAGGAACGAAGCAGTAGTGCCATGATATTTTATTGGGGGATAAGAAGCAGCTTCCCTCAGTTATCACTACACAACATATTTTTTTCAGCGAATTATGAAAGAGAGTTTGACCATTTGTTTCGCTTGAAAACCTTGTTCGAAGACCCGACTGTTTATATCAACATTACTTCCAAATGTGAGCCGGGTATTCAAGCTCCTGATGGTATGGAAAATTGGTTTGTAATGATCAATGTACCTGCTAATATTGGTCAAAACTGGGATCGTTACAGGCAGGATTCCCGCCAACGTATCTTAAAAAAAATAAGCCGACTTTTGGGTACCGACATTGAACCACTTATTGTTACTGAATCAACTGCCGACCCTGTTAGCATTGAGTCACTCACAGATTCTTACCGGGGATCGCTCTATGGAACCAGCTCTAATTCGCAATTGGCTGCCTTTTTGAGGCATGCGAATTTCAGCAAACGGATTCCTGGTCTTTACTTTGTAGGCGGTAGTGTGCATCCCGGAGGTGGAATTCCCCTCTGTTTGAGCAGTGCTGCCATTACTGCATCAGTAATAGCACGAAAAGAAAAGAACAAAAAAGAATCTTTCGATACCGGTCTATAACATCATGACAGCAAATCAAAAAAATACAACAGCATCTTTGATTGCCATCATTGTTCATTTGAGCGGAGCCATAGGCATGATTTCAGGCAATAATGGTGATTGGTTTGTAAGCATGACTCCCTATAATTTATTGTTGATGCTCTTACTGGTTTTATGGACCCAACAAGAATCTGCCATTGCTTTTTATGGTTTTCTGATTCTTTGTGCGCTCGTTGGAATTATTACGGAAATGATAGGGGTAAATACATCTCTGTTATTCGGAAGATATCAATACGGCACAGCTCTGGGCCCCGGATGGTTGGGAGTTCCATTGCTAATAGGCGTTAACTGGTTTCTGGTAGTATGGTCATCCGCACAGGTGATGCTACTTTTGCATAAGCAATTGACCGGACTAACAAATTGGGCACCTGAAATGGCTGAAAAATGGCTGGCATGGTCACTCATCATTGATGCCGCTTTGTTGGCAACAGGTTTCGATTGGCTCCTGGAACCGGTAGCTGTGAAGTTGGGTTACTGGAGTTGGGAGAATGGAACAATCCCGGTTTACAATTATGTATGCTGGTTTGCCATCAGTTGCTTGCTGTTATTGATTTTTCGTCGGCTTAAATTCCGGCAGGTCAACCAATTCGCTGTACATTTGTTAATTATACAGTCCCTATTTTTTTTCGCCCTCAGATTATTTTATCAACCATGATTTTCGGTTTAATTGCATTACTGACTTTCTTTTTGATGGAGCCAATTACCTGGCTGACCCATCGTTATGTAATGCATGGTTTTCTCTGGTACCTGCACAAAGACCACCACCAGAAAGAAGAAGGCTTCTTTGAGAAAAATGATGCATTCTTTCTCATTTTTGCCATACCCAGCTGGTTGTGTATTATGCTTGGCAGCATGAACCAAATGTATTGGGTAGTAGGCATTGGCTCAGGAGTTGCTATGTATGGGTTTGCCTATTTTGTAGTACATGAGATCATCATACACCAACGATTCAAATTGTTCTCCCGAAGTAACAATCGCTACATCAAAGTCATTCGATGGGCGCACAAGATGCACCACAAGCACCTGGGAAAAGAAGACGGAGAGAGCTTTGGTATGTTATGGGTTGCCCGCAGGTATTGGGATAAGGTGCGGCAGGATGAGAAGTTGCAAAAAAATTGATTTCACTTTTTTATTCAGAACATTGGAAGAACGCTACGACTATATTATTTCCGGAGCGGGATGTGCCGGTATGAGTGTATTGGTGCGCATGTTGCAGGATTCTTTTTTTGAAGGAAAAAAAATTTTGGTACTCGATGCTGCGAAAAAAAACAGCAATGACCGAACCTGGTGTTTCTGGGAAAAAGGGACAGGTGTTTTTGAATCCATCGTGTCGCATGCATGGAGCCGGCTGAACTTTTATTCATCCGACTATGCCACCCACAGAGAGCTCGCACCTTACCGATATAAAATGATTCGGGGGATTGATTTGTACCAATTTGTGCAAGATATGGCGATGCAACATCCCGGTGTCACCTGGCTCAAAGAGCGGGTTTCGGCCATTCTTCCACGGAAAGATGGAGCCTCGATTGAGCTTTCTGATAAAAGGGTCTCAGCACCGGTAGTCATCAACAGCATTGTGTGGGAAGATACCCGCGATTTGGCCAAAGCTGCGGGTGCACATCATTTGTTGCAGCATTTCAAGGGATGGCTGATTAACACACAGGAAGATTGCTTTGATCCAACCACAGCGACCTTTATGGATTTTCGGGTAAGTCAGGATGCAGGAACAGCATTTGTATATGTTTTACCCACCAGTCGCCGACAGGCACTGGTAGAATATACTTTGTTTACTGCTGATCTGCTGCCGCAGGAAGCATATGATCATGCTCTGCAGGAATATATTTCGAAATACATAACGGGGAAGTCCTATGAAACCCTGCATACAGAGTGGGGGGTGATACCGATGACAAATCTGAAGTTTCCCAAACAGCAGGGGTCTGTTGTGAATATTGGATTGGCTGGGGGACAGGTAAAAGCCAGCAGCGGATTTGCCTTTCAATTCATCCAGCGCAGGGCTGATGTTTTGGTAGCAGCTTTGAAATCGGGTAATACATCCTGCCACCGCGATACATTGCAGGATAAAAAGTTTCGGCTATTGGATGGTGTTTTATTACAAATTCTGTCAACGGGACGATTAGGTGGCGACCGCATTTTTACTGATTTATTTCAAAAGAATGATGTGCAGCGGATATTCCGTTTTTTGGATAATGAAACGGGTTTAACGGATGACATACGCATCATGTGGAGTGTTCCCACCGGCATTTTCCTACCGGCGGCTTTGCGCGAGCTCAGGGGTTGAAATTGACTGCTAAGTGTTACTTTTGCAGCCCGGCCTCGTAGTACAATGGATAGTATAAGAGTTTCCGAAGCTCCAGATCCAGGTTCGATTCCTGGCGAGGC
>JBJTTC010000139.1:0-18591 GCA_046079965.1 Sediminibacterium sp.
TTCTGCATTACTACAACAGCTCCCACGGGCACTTCATCGGCTTCAAAAGCCATTCTGGCCTGCACAAGGGCTTGCTGCATGAAATAGGTATCATCCGGGATGGAAAGTTGCATATAGGTGTCAGATCGAAAATTTCAATTCTGCTAAATTGTCGCTATTGAAAAAGAAATTAAAGTGAGCGAATCCGTATGTTACGGTACCACACATTATCACCATGGTCTTGTAAAACGATGTGGCCTTTGGTAAAAGTGCCGAAATCTTTTTTGGTTTTGAATTTACTGCCTGCAATCAGCACCTTCCAATTTTCATCATCATACCGTGTGCGCAGTACTTCCTCATCATTGAGTCGGAAAATCAACAACCCATGATCTGCAATGATTTCTGCTTTGTTCCACTGTTCATAAGGCTTTACAACCCCTTCTTTGGATGCAATTAAATCATAGAGGTTGCCGGCACGGTGCTTAGCAATTTTTCCATCGGGGTGGCCATCATTATCCAGCACCTGCATTTCTGGTCCCGTATGCCATGATTCTTTGAAGCGGTCATTCTCTTCTTTGGACCAGAAAATAATACCGCTGTTTCCGTTCTTACTTACTTTCCATTCCAACTCCAGGTGAAAGTTTTCAAATTCATCATTGGTAACCAGGTCGCCGGGTCCTTTTCTTTCCTCATCCGTTTTACTGGCAGCAGCATAATAAATACAACCATCAGCAACTTTCCAGGATGGGTTAACGGTGCTTTTGCCGAAAGTGTGCCACCCGTTTAGGTCTTTGCCATTGAAGAGGGAACGCCATTGTTGGCTGCTTCCTTTTTCCTTAGTTGGCATATTATTGTTTGCAGGAAACATGAATTGACCGATACTGAATATGAGTAACCAAAAAGAATTGCTGAAAGCGGAAAGTGGGGACATTGTAAAAAGATTAAGGAGTTTTTTTCAGCAACATAATGTATTTGACCATTTGTTGGGCATCTTGCTCTGATAATTGTGGGTGGGCTGTCATGGGTATCTGACCCCAAACACCCTGACCACCTTTGATGATCTTGCCGGCGAGCATTTCTATGTTTTCGTCGGTGGCTTCATACTTAGCAGCAATGTCCCGATAGGCCGGACCGATTAATTTGTCTGCTACTTTATGACAGGTAAGGCAATCTGATTTCGCCACCAGCTCCAACCCCTTCTGGTAATCGGGATTGCTGCTGTTGTTGCTGGCGGTTGTTGTGTTACCGGCAGCTGTATTTTCTTTCTTTTCTCCCTGACTGCCGCAGGCAATGAAGAGGGCACATGCACTGAGTGCGATACAAATTTTTTTCACGGGCATCAATTTTTTCTGTTCCGGGATAAAGGTATCAATCAATTCCTAAAATTCTTCGATTCGTTTTCTCATCGGCCCCTGTTCCGGCGAAGTCGTCAAACGCTTTTTCCGTAACACGAATAATATGGTTCTTGATGAAGGGAGCTCCTTCGGCCGCACCGGCTTCGGGATGCTTGATGGCACATTCCCATTCCAACACAGCCCATCCCTTGTAACCATAGGCAGCCAGTTTGCTGAAGATAGATTTGAAATCTACCTGGCCATCGCCCAATGAGCGGAATCGCCCTGCTCTGTTCACCCATCCCTGGTAACCCCCGTAAACACCTTGTTTTCCGGTTGGATTGAATTCGGCATCTTTTACATGGAACATGCGGATGCGTTCATGATAATGATCTATATAGCTCAGATAGTCGAGGCACTGCAAAACAAAATGCGATGGGTCATAGAGCAGACAGGCGCGCGGGTGGTGGTTTACTTTTTCGAGGAACATCTCATAGCTTACTCCATCATGCAGGTCTTCCCCCGGATGAATTTCATAGCAGAGGTCGACACCCGCTTCGTCAAAGGCGTTGAGGATGGGCAGCCAGCGATTGGCCAATTCGGTAAAGCCGGTATCTACTAGTCCTGCCGGTCTTTGTGGCCAGGGATAAACAGTGTGCCAGAGCAAGGCACCGCTAAAAGTGGCATGTGCATTGAGGCCGAGATTGTGCGATGCCTGTGCGGCATATTTCAGTTGTTGTACTGCCCAGGCAGTTCTGGCTTTGGGATTGTTGCGTGCCCCTTCCGGTGCAAATCCATCAAAGAGAGAATCATAAGCGGGATGAACTGCCACGAGCTGGCCCTGTAAATGGGTGGAGAGTTCAGTGATCTGCAATCCGTGTGCGGCAACGATGCCCTTGATTTCATCTGCATAGGTTTTGCTCTCAGCAGCGAGTTGCAAGTTGATACAACGGCTATCCCAGGAAGGAATCTGAACACCCACGAAGCCAAGGGAAGCCGCCCATTCGCAGATATTGGATAGATTATTGAACGGAGCTTCGTCACCCATGAACTGAGCGAGGAAGATGGCAGGTCCTTTTATAGTAGTCATACAATGAAGGTTCTGATGATAAAATTAAAGGTGAAAGGGTGTCCATTTTTGCTCTGAGGAAGAAGAGGCAACTACATGGTCGATGAAGGCCATACCCCTGACTCCATCGGAAGCTGTGGGGAAGTCCATTGCTTCTTCACTGGCTTCTGTGCCGGTCAAGCGGGCTGTAAGTGTTAGCGCAAAATTTTTATAAATATTAGCGAATGCCTCGAGGTATCCTTCCGGATGGCCTGCCGGTGTTCTGCAATTTTTTACAGCAAACGAAGAAAGTCGGTCGCCGAAGTTGCCGCCTGCACGCAAGAGTTGTGTGGGTTGATCGAGCCATTTAACAATGAGGGTATTGGGTTCCTGTTGTGCCCATTCTATTCCACCCTTTTCACCGTATACACGAATTTTCAGAGCATTTTCTTCCCCTGCTGCCACTTGAGATGCCATTAAAACACCGGTAGCACCATTGTTGAAGCGCAATAGCACATTACCGTCATCATCGAGTGCTCTGCCGGGAACCATGATCTGCAGGTCTGCACAGAGATGGGTGATCTGTAAACCGGAAATATATTCAGCCAGGTGAGCTGCGTGGGTACCAATGTCTCCCATGCAGCCGGCTTTTCCAGATTTTCCGGGATCTGTTCTCCAGGCGGCCTGGGCATTACCTTCCCTTTCAGATAATTTACTCAACCAACCCTGCGGATATTCCACCCACACTTTTCTGATTTTACCGAAAACCCCCTCCCGAAACATGGCGCGTGCTTGCTTTACCATCGGATATCCGGAATAAGTATGGGTAAGGCAGAGCAGCAGGTTCTTTTCACGAGTTTTCTGTTCCAGTTGCTTAGCTTCCTCCAGGGTGAAGGTCATGGGTTTTTCAATCACTACATGAAAACCATGTTCCAGTGCCATCATGGCCGGATCAAAATGAACAAAGTTGGGAGTAACTATGGTCACAAAATCCATGCGTTCGCCCTCGGGAAGTCGGGCTTCGCGTTCAATCATGTCTTTATAATTGGTGTAGATACGATCCGGGGGAAGTAACAATTGTTTTCCGGAAGCAATGGCTGTTTCCGGATGAGCGCTAAGTGCCCCACAAGATAATTCTATCATTCCGTCGATGCCCACAGCCATTCGGTGAATGGCGCCGATAAAAGCATCCAGTCCGCCGCCTATCATTCCCATCTTTAATTTACGTTGCATAGAAAATAGTCGTTTGTCGAATTAAAAATTTATCATTCCTACAGAGTAAAAATAGGTTGCCCGGATTATTTATCCGGGGAATAAAAATATAAATTATATTTAACCCACGATTCTTTTCACCAACCGTATGAAAACATGGAAACCCCAATTTCCCGAAACCAGCTTTTTGTCGCCAGTTGTCTGGCATTGCTGGTAACCTCTCTTTCTTTTGGTATTCGTGCAGGTATTTTATCTCGATTAGGGGTAGAATTTGAGTTGAACAATGCACAATTGGCAACCATTGCCTCTACTGCATTTTGGGGATTCCCGCTTGCGGTGATTATTGGGGGCATGGTAGTGGATATCATTGGTATGAAGCGACTTTTGCTTTTGGCATTCGTGTTTCATCTGGCTGGAATTTTATTAACGGTTTTTGCAACGGGGTATTGGACACTATTCATTTCCACCCTGCTCATCGGTATTGCGAATGGAACAGTCGAAGCTGCCTGTAATCCACTGGTAGCTACAATTTATGCAGATGATAAGACTACTAAACTGAATCATTTTCATCTTTGGTTTCCCGGAGGCATTGTGATAGGAACTTTATTGGTGTACTTCCTCGACAAAGCAAGCATTGGTTGGCAATTACAGGTTGGACTCATGGCTATTCCTACTTTGTTATATGGATTTTTGTTTAACCGGCTTTCTTTTCCGGTTACAGAACGGGTGGCGAGTGGCATTAGTACCGATCAGATGTATCGATCATTGCTCAATCCTTTGTTTCTCGTAATGATAGTATTGATGTTTGGAACTGCCATCACCGAATTGTTCACCGGTCAGTGGATAGATGTGTTGTTGAAAAATGTATCTGATAATGCAATTCTATTGCTAACAATAGAAACCGGTATTATGGTCATCGGCCGAGGATTGGCGGGTCCGGTGGTTCATCGGTTTTCTCCCACGGGAGTGTTGTTGTTGTCAGCCATACTTTCTGCAGTAGGACTTTTCATGCTCGGCAACTACACCGGAAACATGCTTTTCCTGGGAGCGGTTGTTTTTGGAATGGGGGTATGTTATTTCTGGCCTACCATGCTCGGTTTTGTATCGGAGAATTTGCCAGAGACAGGTGCTGTGGGATTAAATCTGATGGGGGGTGCCGGAATGTTTGCGGTTTCAGTGTACACCTATTTTATGGGGGGATATTATGATAAGTTGCTGGGAAATCATTTACCGGAAGGAACTCCTGTAGCTCAAGCTACCGCCGAACAATTATATGAAGCCAAAAAACTGGCCGGTCCTGAAGTTTTGAATGTAACTCTATTGATACCTGTTTTTTTAATTGTTGCATTTACAGTTTTGTTTTTGTATATGAGAAAGAAGCGGGTAGCATCTGCAGGAGTTTAAATTGATTGAAATGTCCAACAAAAGAAGAAATTTAATCAAAAATATGCTCGCCGGATCTGCAGCTATTGCAGCCACACCTTTGCTGGGCTTGCAGTCTATCAGCGAAGACAGGTTGCCGTTGAAAGGAAATATTAAGCATTCGGTTTGTCGCTGGTGTTTTGGTGACATGCCACTCGAGCAGCTTTGTGTGGCGGTCAAGGAAATGGGCCTGGCAGGGATAGATCTGGTAGGCCCTAAAGATTGGGCGATACTCAAGCAGCACCAGTTGATTTCAACCATGTGCAATGGTGCAGAGATCAGTCTCACGAAAGGATGGAACAATCTGCAGTATCATGCGCAATTGGTCAAGAGTTATTTAGAGCACATTGAATGGGTTGCGGCTGCGGGCTACACCAACCTGATATGTTTTAGTGGCAACCGGGAAGGGATGGCTGATGAGGTAGGGTTACAAAATTGTGCAGACGGACTTAAAAAGATCATGGCGCTGGCGGAGAAGAAGGGGGTGGTCATTCACATGGAGTTGCTCAACAGCAAAATCGACCACAAAGATTACATGTGTGATAAAACGCCCTGGGGAGTGGAGTTGTGTAAGCGCATAGGTTCTCCTAACTTTAAATTGTTGTACGACATCTATCACATGCAGATAGATGAAGGGGATGTAATTCGGACCATTCAAAACTATCACGCTTACATCGGGCATTATCATACTGCAGGCGTTCCCGGGCGGCATGAAATAGATGAGAGTCAGGAATTGTATTACCCTGCTATTATGCGCGCGATACTAGCCACCGGATTTAACAACTATGTTGCTCAGGAATTCATTCCTGCTCAATCCAACAAAATGGAATCGCTGCGCAAAGCCATACAAATTTGTGATGTATAAATCATATCTACCAATAAATACCATGAACCATGGCCGAACAAACATTTGACGCAATTGTGGTGGGCTCGGGCATCAGCGGAGGCTGGGCTGCCAAAGAACTAACAGAAAAGGGATTGAAAGTGTTGCTGCTTGAAAGAGGCAGGAACATTGAACACATTAAAGACTATGTGAATGCGAACAAGGAGGCATGGGACTTCCCGCACCGCGGAACAAGAACACAAGAGATGATCAAAGATTATCCGGTGCTCAAACGCGACTATCCGCTCAATGAGACCAATCTCGATTATTGGGTGAAAGATAAGGAGAGTCCTTACACGGAAGTAAAGCGCTACGACTGGTTCCGTGGATACCATGTAGGAGGACGTTCTCTGATGTGGGGAAGACAGAGTTATCGCTGGAGTGATTTTGATTTCGAGGCGAATGCCAAAGACGGCATTGCTGTTGACTGGCCACTGCGCTATAAAGAGATAGAGGCCTGGTATGATTATGTAGAAAGGTTTGCAGGCATCAGTGGCAACCGGGATGGATTGGCTCAGCTTCCTGACGGACAGTTTTTGCCACCTATGGATATGACCTGTGTAGAAAAAGATGGTGCCAAGAGATTGAAAGAATATTATAAGGGAGCCCGCCAGATGATCATAGGCAGAACCGCCAATCTTACGGTTGCGCATGAGGGCCGCACCAATTGTCAATTCAGAAACAAATGCTGGCTGGGATGTCCTTTCGGTGCCTATTTCAGTACGCAATCCTCTACCCTACCCGCTGCCATGAAAACGGGTAACCTTACTGTAAGGTCCTGGTCAATTGTGACTAAGGTGATTTATGATAAGGATAAGAAAAAAGCTACCGGAGTAGAAGTGTTGGATGCAGAAACCAATAAGACATACGTGTACAATGCAAAGATTATTTTCCTCAATGCAAGTACGTTTAATACTACCTGGATATTGATGAATTCTGCAACTGATATTTGGCCAGGTGGATTGGGAAGTTCGAGTGGGGAGTTGGGACACAATATCATGGATCACCACCTGGGGGTAGGTGCGAATGGAAGAGTGGAAGGGTACGAAGACCAATACTATTATGGAAGAAGAGCCAATGGTATTTATATTCCCCGGTTCAGGAATTTGTTTGGCGACAAGCGAGATTACCTGCGCGGCTTTGGTTACCAGGGCGGTGCCGGAAGGGAAGGATATCGCCACGAGGTAGCTGAAATGAGCATTGGAGGAGCGTATAAAGATGCACTCACTGAACCGGGTTCATGGACAATGGGAATTATGGGCTTTGGAGAGATCATTCCCGATCATGCGAATAAAGTGACGCTGGATAAAAATGTAAAAGACAAGTGGGGCTTGCCAGTGTTGTCTTTCGATGCAGAGCTGAAGGAAAATGAATTAAAGATGCGCAAAGACATGCAGGCCGATGCGATTGAAATGCTGGATGCCATGGGTGTAAAAGATGTGAAAGGGTATGATGCCAATGGTGTGCAGGGAAGAGGTATCCATGAAATGGGAACTGCCCGCATGGGTGCAGATCCAAAAACATCTGTAGTGAATAAATACAATCAGGTATGGGATGCTCCCAATGTCTTTATCACAGATGGTTCATTCATGACTTCAGCTGCTTGTGTGAATCCTTCACTGACCTATATGGCATTTACTGCAAGGGCTGCTGATTATGCGGTAAGCGAACTCAAAAAACAAAATCTGTAATCACCGAAAAATAGAAAATATGAACAGAAGAGAAGCGATATCAGCGGTAACACTCTTATTGGGTGGAACCCTTCTGGGGGCAGAAGCTTTTTTGTCAGGGTGTAAAAATCCATCCTCCAATGTCTCCCTCCAATTTTCATCTGATGACATTAGCTTTTTAAACGAAGTAGCTGAAACCATTTTGCCGGCAACCTCAACCCCTGGAGCTAAAGCCGCCAAGGTGGGAGATTTTATGACAGTGATTGTAAAGGACTGTTATGAAGAAAAAGACCAGCAGGTATTTCTGAAAGGGATGCAACAATTGCAGGATGCCTGCAAGAAGGCCTGCGGAAAATCATTCATGGAAGCTACCTCCGAGCAAAGGCATGATCTATTGGTTGCGCTCGATAAAGAACAGAAGGAATACCAGTCAAAGAAAAAGCCAGAAGAATCTTCTCATTATTTCAGGATGATGAAGGAGTTGACCCTGTGGGGCTTTTTCACTTCTGAAATAGGAGCAACACAAGCCCTGCGTTTTGTGGCAGTACCGGGTAGATATGAGGGTTGTATTCCTTACAAGAAAGGCGATAAGGCCTGGGCAACCTAGATGGGTGCTTTGATATCGTGAAACAATTAAATCAATTAGTATGTCTTTCAACAGAAGATCATTTGTAAAAAATGCAGCGATGGCTGCTGCTGCCGGATGGGCACTACCGTCATTTGCCAAAACCACCGGTTCATTGCCGACAATTGCTGCAGGCGCGGTACCCTTTGGTATCCAGTTATGGACGGTAAAAGAGGATATGATTGCCAATGCCAAGGATACCCTGGCCAAGCTGGCCCGATATGGCTATCAGCAGATAGAGAGTTTTGAAGGAGGCAAGGGAATGTTCTGGGGCTGGAGCAATAAAGAATTTAAAAAGTACATGGATGATTTGGGTATGACAATTGTTTCCAGTCACTGCAGGCACCAGAATGACTTTGAGCGCAAGGCGGCAGAGGCAGCCGAGATTGGTATGCAGTATCTGATCTGTCCCTGGCTGGGCCCGCAAAAAACGATCGATGAGTTCAAGAAAGCGGCAGCTGATTTCAATAAGGCAGGAGAGATCTGTCGCAAAAATGGTATTCGCTTTGCTTATCATAACCACGACTATTCATTCAAGACTATTGACGGTCAGGTTCCTCAGGAGGTAATGATGAAAGAAACGGACAGCAGTTTGGTGGATTTTGAAATGGATATCTATTGGGTAGCAGCAGCCGGAGAAGATCCACTGAAATGGTTCAAAAGATTTCCCGGCCGTTTTAAATTGTGTCATGTAAAAGATCTGAAGAAAACAGAGAAAGGACATGAGTCTGTGCAAATTGGTAGAGGGACTATTGATTATCCTACTGTTTTGAGTAAAGGGGTTAAAGCAGGATTGTCATATTTTATTATTGAGCAGGAGGCGTTTACAGGTACCAATCAGCTGGAAAGTGCCAATGCCAATGCCGGTTATATGCGTGGGTTGCGGTTGTGAGGACTATAATTAATACAATTCAATTTCAGAATTACCTAAGGTCTTTAGGTGAAATGCATGGATGAATTTATGACAAACTGGGTAAAAAAAATCGGGGGATGGTTACCACTTCTTATTGTTTTTGTATCGATTTTACCCAAGGCGTATTTTATCAAGACCTTTGCTTCTTCCGGTGACGATCACTTAGTTGCCTCCTCTATATTGTATGGTAAAATGCCCTTTGACGAATCAAAGATTCGTATTACTATCAATGACCAGGTAAAACCTACTTATCATAGTTTCCCCAAAAAAATTGCACGAAAACTTGATTCAACAGGTCACTTGATGCCAATGTTGCGTCGGCTTCACTTTCTCTTTCCACTCTATGCCGTTCCCAATGAAAGCACCTATGCACCCCTGCAATTTTTTTTAACTGCATTTTTGGTCAAAGATACCCAGTCAATGTTCACCAATGTAGTAATGGGGAGACTCCCTTCTTTACTTATTCATACTTTGGGATTGCTGCTTTTTTTATACCTGATGGTAAAATATTTTAAAGGAGCTGAAAATCCCATTTCTCTATGTTTCTCATTGTTGGTTTTGTCGTTTTCTTATGAACACTTGATGTATTCATTTCAAATGGAAAGTTATGCAATTGGAATTTTTGGAATCCTCCTTTTGACAATATTGTATTTAAAATATCTTGAAAAGGACCTGATGGATGTGAAGTCTTCTTACGTAAGTATTGGTTTAGTTTGTGCACTATTGATGCTGATGCAGTACCAATTATTGTTTTTTTCATTTGCAGCAGTTTGCGGAATCGTATACTATTCTATCAGAAGACGAGTCCCCTTTTCGGTTCTTAGTCGTCGAATGTTCTTTTCGGGATTGGTTTTCATGGTTTTCTTTATTCCCATATTTGTTATGTTCTTGAGTAAGCATACGGAACATGTAGGCAAGTTTTTAATCGGGGAAAATGGACCCTACACAAAATATTGGTTTCCCGGATATACCATCGTTGGGTGGAAGGATGGGATCTATTACTTCATCAGATTCTTTTCATTCAACTTGTTAGAAGTTTTCAGAACCATGACATATCTGTTTTCTCCTAACTCCGTGGCTGAGGTCATTTCATTTGGCATTAATTCTTCACTATTTGCGATAGGACTCATGGTGGTAGCTACGCACAAAAACAATAACTATTCCCGTCAAATGATTGTTTTTCTTCTTTTTTCTTCTTTGGTCTGGTTAATTGCGGTCCTCTCAGGAAGAATTGCTTTAACTCCAGACAGACATTGTCTCATTTTATTACCCATTTTTGTGTTTTTCATTTATTTCGGATCAGTAACGATTGGTGATTTCATTGAAAAAAGCAAATTGCTACCGGGTCTGGCCGGGAAGTTATTTCTTGTAGTTTTTTTATTTGCTCTTCTGTTTTCTTCATATGACTTTCTGAGCAAAAGAACTGAGCCGCTTTTTATTGCCGGGATTAATGAATCATCGGTGGGCGATAGTTCCCTGATCATAACGAATGACAGGCTTTTTTATCTATTCTCTGCAAAGAAGAGAGTACCTATTTTTTTGGATACCAAGGATAAATCCAGGACAGGTTGGTTGGTTCCGCCCCAGCAGAAAGATTTTCTTCCACAAAGGGTATATTTTATCCTCAGGGATCAAACCAATTGGATTGGTGACGCGAAAGGCCAATTTGATTTTGAGAAATCCATTGATTATTTGCCAGAACAAATCAAATCTGAAAACGGTCCTCTTAATGAATTGTTTGTTTCACACAAATACAAAGTTACACTTGATACGGTCTATACAGTTGTAGATGATGAAGTAAATAGGACTTTTTATAAGAAAAGAGATGAGCGGATTTTGATTCTTGATAAAGAAAGGGGTGAAAGTACCCTTCACCAATAGACATTTCAAAAAATCAGATTACTGCTGATTTATGATTTGATTCTTAATTTTGACTAAGCCAGAATATATATTAGTATGAGACGGGTAAGTCAACATTACAATGCCAAATATGAATAGCCCCCACTTCTTTTTTTATCGGAATAGATTTTTAATCTTCTATATTGTTATTGGATTCATCAGCCTGTGCTTCGAATGGCTGATGATTGTTTTTCTTAAAAATTATTCGATAAGCAATTGGCTGGCTAATTTCATCGGATTGATTTCCGGACTTTTTCTTGCCTTTATTCTGAACATTCGGTTCAATTTTCACATTTCACCTGCCAAAAGGAAAAATGCTTTATTTTATTTTGTACTCATCTCAGCAATATCTTTTTTGGTACAATTGTATTTTCGAAATCAATTACTTGAATTTGGTATTTCTTTTCAGCGATCCCGTTTTTTGATTTCCGGCTTCTTCTTTTTCTTCTCGTATTTGTTACATCGGCGCTTTAGTTTTCGTGACTATAAAAAAGTAGGCGTTGCTATCTATGCTGATGGGGTTGATGATATTCAGAACATTTACAATAAAATATCACATGTATGTGATTTTATTCACATTGATATTGTGGATACCAGTTTTAAGTCAGATGCTCCCGATGTAAAGGCATATAAAGCTGAAGTTGTTCGGGCCTTTTGGCAAAAAAAGCCTATAGATGTTCACATCATGTCAAAGTTTCCCAAACGTTGGTTGCCCGAGCTAACACTGTACGTTACAACAATTTTTGTGCACCTTAACTCCGAAGACGATCTTGCTGAAACAATATCTGCCATTAGAAATTCAGGTTGTAATCCGGGAATCGTTTGGACTGTGGGCGAACCCTATGAGCAAATACAACCATTTCTTCCCAGCGTCCGGCATATTTTAATTCTTGCAATCCCTAAGCCGGGATTTTCCGGACAAGCCTTTCAAATAGAGACCATACAAATGATTGATACCATCAACAACTTGCCAAACAGAGAAGATTATTTTTTATGTGTCGATGGTGGTGTTAATAAATCTACCGTTTCTTATATAAATTCTGATGCAGTTGTCTCCGGTAGCTATGTATTAAATGCAGTAGATCCGGTTAAAAATATTATGATTCTTCAAACCTCTGCTGAATATGAGCGATATTAAAAACTTTCGTATTCAATTGGTAGAGCATCTTAAAAACAATCATCTACTCAATCAGTTAACTCAATCGGTAACCATTGTAGGATCATTTTATACAAAAAATGATATCTCAGCATTTAGTGATATTGACACTATAGTCATAGTTCAAAAGTTGAATAAATATGTTTATAATCAGATTATTGCGGTTTTTAATTCAATATCACTCGAGAAATTTGGATTATCCGGTTATCAGGTAATAGTCAACCCAACTTTTGGTCCCTTGAAATTCAATCAGGAAAAGACATTGGTATTTCATGTTATGATTTATGATATTTTGGGCCACAGGAAACACGTGATAGATAGTCCTTTTACCTGTTATGAATGGCAGCAACATGGATCTATCGTAGGGAAAAAGTTGTATGAAATATATCCCAGTAACGCACTTTCTTTAATGGATATATCGGCTTCCCGACGCGGGTTTTTGAGTTATCGGGAAGATTTACAAAAAGAGGCATTAACTTACCGGGCTTATCAATTTATCAATGATGAAATTATTGAGGAGAAAAAATTATTTGTTTTAGATACAAGACACCAATATGAATATGCTTATCATATTCTAAAGTTTCTGATGAAAAATATTTTTAGCATTATCTATCAGAAACATATTTTTTTAGATGACGATGATTTGGTCAATCAGTTTTCAGATTTTGATTCTTCCCTTCATAGTCTTCCAAAGCTCTATAATACCTTGGGTGATATAAAATCAAATTCCGGGAAATATCAGGAAGGATTGCTTTCTAAAGTTCAGGAACAAGTTCATCTTATCAGCCAGTGGTTTGAAAGATTTCACAATAATTTGCCTTTAATCTCTTTTTACCGACACCTTTCCACCGATTTAAATGATGGAAGATTTCTGGGTTCATTATCAGATCCGGATATAAATAATTCGATTATCGAAAAAGATTCTTCAATCGAGATATGCTATACGAGCACACTTAAAAGAACTAAATCTACAGCCAACTTGCTTTCTTCGTGTCAAAAAAGTGAAACGCCATTGTTGAATGAAATGAATTATGGAAAAGCAGAAGGTCTGACATACGAAGAGCTAAAAAGTAATTTTGGTGAAATAATTGAAGCATGGGAACAGCATCTAGATATACGCTTTCCCGGAGGAGAATCTCTGGAAGATGTAAATAAGAGATTAGATTTATTTGTAGAAGAAAACATTCGATATTCGGAACATAAGGTAATTGGAGTGGTAGCCCATAATGTCGTGATTAGGGTATTGCTGGCCAAATTATTTTCTATTCCCCTAACACTCTGTTATAAATTTCAGATAAGGCACGCAGAAAAGATTAGCTGTCGATATTGGAAGGGGAGTTTGATACCCGAACTTACTAATGAACAGCGCATCCTTTACAGAGATCAATACCTTGTATGGACAGAACAATAAAGAAATATGGTATTTTTCTGATTCCCCAGGCAGATGTTTGCCGGGAAATTAGTAAAATCAAAAGTGAGGTGGCGCTATTAGATAGTAAGGCAGCTTATTTAACACACCCTGTTCATTCTACCATTTTTTTGTTTAATACCCATGTTCATCACGAAGTGTTAGTCCAATATTTGGAAGACCATCTTATAGAATTGAAACAATTTGAAGTAAAAATTACCGGTTGGCATGTTTTTTATAATGATATTCTTACACAAAAGCATACACTTACGATTGGACTAGTCAGAAATCAAATTTTAAATAACCTTCAAGTTGGTATTGCTGACAAAATAATCCAATTGCCCACAGAGCCAAACCATTATAAATGTCAATGGGAAGGAGATTATGAATATTCATATGCAAAATGGGGATATCCTTTTGTTGGTTCTCATTGGATTCCACACATCACGGTCGCATCCCTTGAAAATAAAAGTGACATTGCGTATATACAAGAAAAACATCCTCTTGAGCCAACCGCCTTACTATTTTCTACAATTGCCTTATTTTTAATTGATAATGATGAGCACAGGATTTTACATTCTTTTGATCTGAAATAGTATGATTGTAAATTTAATACCAATGGCAGGTGAAGGTCAGCGTTTCAAAAATGCTGGCTATAACACTGTTAAACCACTATTAGACACAGATGGTATTCCCATGTTCGTCAGGGCTGCCAGGAGTCTCCCTCCGGCTGATCTATACATTTTCGTATGCAGGAGAGATCAGGTAGATCAAACAATCATAAGCAGTGTAATCAAATCCAATTTCCCTGCATCTGAAATAATTTACATAGATCAACTTACACAGGGTCAGGCAATTACTTGTTTGAAGGCCGAATCCCTCATTCCGGAAAACTGTATTTTAAACATAGGGCCATCGGATAGCGATATGATATTTGATCAATTAGAGTACGATGAATTTGTCCGCAATCCTGATAAGCAGTCGCTTATATGGACAGTCACCGGCGATCAATCTGTTTTACGTAATGTAAATATGTATGGTTGGGTTTTAGCAGACAGAGAGACACGTTCGGTTCATAAAGTTTCCTGTAAACAACCGGTATCATCAAATCCTTCATTGGATCCCGCCATCATTGGATGTTTTAGTTTTAAACCAGCCAAGTTGTTTTTTGAGTCTGTTAGCAGGATGATTCAAGAGAAAGACACAATCAATCAGGAGTATTACGTGGACATTGCTATGAATCACCTCATTGCCTTAGGTGGCTCTGCTCACATACTAAACGTTGAACAATATATTTGCTGGGGAACTCCGGCAGATTATGAAAGTTATATTCATTGGTTAAAGTACTTTAAACATGCCACGTGAATTAATAAAAAGACTGCTAACCTACACCTGGATGCGTTATGTATTGGTTGGAATGGGGGCGGTTTTTATAGATATCTTTTTTTACTTAATTCTCATAAAATTCACATCCATTAGCCCCTCATATGCGAAAAGAATAAGCTTCATAGCAGGAGGAATTTGGAGTTATAAGTACAATAAAAATTTTACGTTTCGGGTTTCAACCTCTAATTGGTATGCTCCGGTTTTATTTTCAATTTTATATCTGATCAGTTTCTATTTGAATAGTTTAGTTCATGATTATGTTTTTACAACTACCTTTAATAAATTATTGGCGGTTCTAACTGCAACTTTTGTTTCGGTCGTTTGGAATTATATTGGACAAAAGTTCATCATTTTCAAAAAGTCAACCCCCAATCATGATTAAGCTTTCAGTTATCATTCCGTGTTATAATGAGGCTTCTGCAATAAGTTTGTTGATAGACAAATGTAGAAATGCAAATAATAATCGTAAAGACATTGAATTTATTCTGGTAGATAACGGATCCACTGATACAACAAGTGTTATATTAAAAGATCTACTGATAAATCAAGATTTATTTTTTATAAAGTTAGTTACTGTAAAAAATAATATTGGTTATGGAAATGGTATCATCCAGGGCTTAAAAGCTGCCTCCGGTGAAATTCTTTCTTTTACACATGCGGATCTACAGTGCGATCCAAAAGATGCAGTCTTAGTATATGATCAATACAAAGACAAACTTGAAAATAATCTATGTGTTGTCAAAGGAAGGAGAACAAACAGGAGTGGTTTTGATAATTTTTTTACCTGGGCAATGTCTGTTTTTTCATCCTGGACTTTAGGGGTCCAATTATCTGATGTTAACGCTCAACCCAAAATGTTTCACCGGCAGTTTTATGAGTCTCTGAATAATCTCCCACTTGACTTCTCTTTGGATTTATTTATATTGTATTCAGCTCGTAAAAAAAACATACCCATCATTGATTTCCCTGTCATTTTTTCTAAAAGACATTCAGGCGTAGCTAAGGGGGGCGGATCATTGAAAGGTAAGTGGAAGCTGATAAAACGAACATATCGATACATAATTCAATTGCGGATGGAAGTTAAAAAATCATAAATGGAAATAGTCATTCATAGTGTCAATACATTAGATCAGTTATCTAAAGTATCTACTGAATTTGGTTGTGAAATAGATATCCGTTCTAATGGTGGACACCTGATTTTGAACCATGATCCACATGAGGACGGAGAAAAACTGGTTGATTTCCTGGAAAACTATCAACATGGATTGTTGGTCTTAAATGTTAAGGAAGCAGGATTAGAAAATGAAATCATTCAAATGATGTCGCAGGCAGGAATAACTGAATATTTCTTATTGGACGTAGAGTTTCCCTATTTGTACAGGGCCGCTCAAATGGGTATAAGGAATATAGCAGTTAGGTTTTCTGAAGAAGAACCCATTCAAATGGCGCAAAATTTTATTGATAGGGTAGATTGGATTTGGATAGACACTTTGACGAAACTTCCTATTTCAGCCGATTCGCTTCCTGTTGTACAAAAATTTAAATCATGTCTGGTATGTCCTGAAAGATGGGGGAGACCAATGGAAATACCTCAATTAAAAAAACAGATGCTCGGTATGGATTTTCATCCTTCAGCTGTAATGACCGGACTGAATTTCGTTAAAGAATGGCTTAGTGAGTAATCCGGATTCCTCGTTTCAGCAACCGGAAAATTTGTTAGAAGTTACTTTATTTCAGAGGAAAGATTTTATCAAGTCCCTGAAAATGAGGACCAAAAAAACGAGCACTCCTACAATAATTTCATTTCTGTACTTTATTAGAAATTTTTTCATGAAACTTTGATTTATACACCCAGGCTCCATCCCTCACGATAAGTGCGTTTTACGAATTGATTGGCTTCGTCGAAATTGGTCACCTTCATGTTCGGGCCATCCCACATCAATTTGATATTTCTACCGGGATAGGTCTCACGACCTCTACCGTCTTTTCTGCTTACATAATAACTTCTGATAGCAAGATTCCCCATCAACACGCTTTCGGTTAGCGGACCGGCTATATCAAAATGTGAACTCAGATTTTTTGCCTTATCACTGCCATAACCCTCTAGGGCTGCTTCCACCCAAGCGGCATAGTGGCCATTGTCTCCTTTCGGAACACGGGCAACTGTTTGTGGTACTTTGGTTTCAGCAGTTCGGGAGGTAGGTAATAATTTCGGTACCATACCATAGGTTCCACACATCATATTTCCTTTGCTTCCAAGGAAGATCGCTCCGTTTCCACCGTCACCCATTATTTCGTTTGGACCCAATTCTTCCGGACGAACCGGTTGAAGTCCGCCATCCATCCAATGTAATTTGACATCAGGCTTACCATTTTCGCCTTTGAATGTTAGGGTAATGTAAGAAGAGACCGGACCTGAATCGGGATAAAATCCTCGGGTCCAGTTTTCGATGTAGGGGGTTGCTACGCTACATTCTGCTGAAACAGGATATCCAAGACCCAAAACGGCAAAGGCAGGTGCCATGATGTGACAAGCCATATCACCCAGCGCTCCGGTACCATAATCCCACCAACCTCTCCAGTTGAAAGGCACCAGCTTTTCTACATAATCGCGGTAGGGAGCAGTACCCAGCCACAGGTTCCAGTCCAATTCAGCAGGTACGGGCGGTTTTTCTTTTGACCAGGCGATACCTTGTGGCCAAACGGGTCGGTCTGTGTAACAGTAAATGGTGTGCACATCACCAATGATCCCAGCATTGTACCAATCTTGTAATTGTCGCACACCGTCTCCGGAAGCACCCTGGTTGCCCATTTGGGTAACCACTTTATAGTCATGAGCAGCTTTAGTAAGCACCCTTGCTTCATAGATATCGTGGGTAAGGGGCTTTTGAACATACACATGCTTATTCAGCTGCATTGCTCCCATGGCGATTACAGCGTGCATGTGGTCGGGGGTGGAGACAGACACTGCATCGAATGATTTATGTTCTTTGTCCAGCATCTCCCTATAATCAGTATAAACTTTTGCCTTAGGGTATCTATTTCGGCTTCGGGCAGTCTGCCGGCTATCTACATCACAGAGAAACGCAATTTCGGCTTTTCCACTCTGATAAAAACTCCAAAGATCACTTTCCCCTTTTCCTCCGGCTCCAACACCCGCAACGATTAGCTTATCGCTGGGGGCAGTAAATCCTTTTCCCAAAACATGACGGGGAACTATATAAAATCCTGCAGCCGTTAGTGCCGCATTGCGGATAAAATTCCTGCGAGAAGAGGACACAGGGGTGAGAAGATTTTTCTTTTTCATAGAGCTAAACGGTTGTTTCTTTTTAGGATATGAATGTAGTTCTTTTTCAATAAAATTGCTTCCTCAGGGCGAGGATTTTACATGGCATATCCCGCTGAGTTGCCCAGCATTGAGGGAAAACCGTTGTTATTGACTACCTTGTAGTTTAAATCCTTTCTTTATGGAATCTCCTTCCCTTCAAAACATGCGTCGCTATTTTGAGAGTGGCATTACGCTTCCCTATGCTTTTCGGCGCGAGCAGCTATTGGCGCTCAAGCGTTCTATTGAAGCGCATGAGGAAGAAATCTATGAGGCGCTTAGGTCAGACCTGCGAAAAAGCAAGGAGGAAGCTTTTGCCAGCGAGAATGGG
>JBJTTC010000140.1:0-2743 GCA_046079965.1 Sediminibacterium sp.
AGACAGCGATCGCATTGCTATAAGATTTAGGGGTGTTTACAGTTCCGTTTTGTAATCGGTGTATTTTTTATGCTCAAATCCGTAATTGCATCCGCATTGCTAGTCTTAATCCCACTTCCCGCACTAGCACAAATTCGGGACTTCCCAGAATACCAATACCAAAAATACGAAATTCAATTAGAGCAATTTTTCAGCGATCCAAATATTCCGAATGGTAAATACTTGCGTAAAAGTGACCGTCAAAGACGTTTTGATGGGAGACTTACCTGTATGTATCTGGAGACTAGAACCGTTAAGGAATATTTAGATGGAAACGCCCAAATCAACAGGGCATTATACAAGACAAGTTACTTCAAAAATGAAAAAGAATTTTATGACGAAATGGCATACACATTTGGCGTAACTTCTGCTGCTATTGACTCACTTTGCACAGAAAATAGAGCGGGACTTATGGATTACATAGACAGTTTGAACAAAAAGTAAATCTACTCAAACCGCAAATAGAAAGGAACTGTTAATTAGCCATGTATCCCCAAAATAACCTATCCTCTAACTTTTAAATCAATCCCTATTTGTTCTATAGCTTGTTCAAAAGCCTTGATTTTTTGAGGGTCTTTACAATGTCCCCAAAATACTGATTGACAGCCTTTAATACCCTCTATGGGATTTTTAAATAGCATCACCCTAGTCATTTTGTAGGCATAGCCACCTTGATAATCTAAACTACAATCTGCGATAAAAGCAGCCCCGATTATGGCTTGTCTAACAGCTATTTTTTTATCAATCCCATATTCAGGAAAGCATGAATCACTAGCCTTGCTAGAACTGCTATGAATTAGCACCCAACCTCTTCTTTTGGTTGGGGAATTTCTGTATTCATACGGTTTTATTCCCAAGCAAATAGCATAGGCATGGGGAGCATGAATAGATATTGCTTTGATTTTGTCAATTACTTGTATTGTCATTTTTGTAGCCTGTATTTATCTCTCACTACTGCAAGTGTAATTAAAAAATTATTACTTGACAAGTAATAAATGAAGATATTTAAAGTCTTATTGAATTAACTTTTTCGTAATAGTTATTAACTCTAGAATCCTTGTATAGTAATGTATCTATTCTCGATAACATATATTTTCTGCTACCATAACGATAGCTTGTTTATCTCTCACTAAGTTGAATAAGCGAAACACCTCTTAATTGTCAAGAGGTGTTTAAAATCAAGTAGGTTACTAATTTCTCTGACCTCCGCTGACCTCCACAGGTCAGAACTTGAAGGCTCAAAGCAAATCATCAAGTAGGTTAGTAATTTCCCCCTGGTCTCGTTTACGGTTATCGTCATAAATCATCAGCGTGTCCAACTTGCTATGACGTGATAATTTTTGTACCTTCCTGACATCACCCCCGGTAGCATCCAAAGCGGCCGTAATGGCACTATGTCTTACTCTATGGGGACTCATAGCCTTTGCTATTCCTGCATTTTGGGAATATTCACAGACAATTTTTCTAATTGCATCCCCCGTTAGTCGGTGGCCTCTATGGGCATTGTCCAAAGCACTAAACAAAGGCATATCAGCAGCAACTTGACCGCGAACTGACAACCAATTATTAATGGACTCTACAGCAGCCGGTGAGAGGTCAATAGTTTGGTAGTCAGTCCCCTTGCCTTTACCTAAAATCCGTAAAGTCTTAGCAGTGGGGTCAAAGTCCTCCATGCTTAACTTTGAGACCTCACCCCGTCTGAGGGCATTACCCCAAAGCAGCCGCAATATGGCATAGTCTCTAATCCCCTTGATTGTGGTTGTATTGCATTGCTTGAGGATGAGTTTAAATGTATCAGCATCTACCCCTGTAGTATCTCTGTACTTAGCTGATTTTTCCCCCTTGACATCCTCTAAAGAGTAGCTGCATACTCCAACCTTACGCCCAAAAACAACCAAACTTTTAATAGCAGCAATACGACGGTTAACAGTTGCTTCTTTAAGACCTTTGTTTATTAATGCAGCTTTGTATTTAAGTACGGTGGCAACAGCTTGACCTTGGGACAAATGTAAAAACTCTAATACAGCATCATGACTAGCTGTATCACCCGTCATTGTATTAAAGAAGTTATTAATATCGCTTAGATATGCCCTTCTAGTAGTTTCTGCGCGTTTATCAGCTAATAATTGATTTAACACATCTGTATCCTGTCTTGAGTCTATGTGAGTAAACCTAGAACCGATATGGGTATTTAGTGATGATTCTAGGTTATGAGTTGTTAGTACGATTGTATTCATGATACCTGTTTTTTAGATTACGATAATGGTTATTTTCGATAGCTGATGATTTTTTAATAATCCCCACCTTGTCAGTGGGGATTGTGGGGATTGCTCTAATTAAGCGTGTTTTTTAGCTTCAATAAACATCCAAACTAATTTTTCTATTCTTTCCCCCCAGCGGGGAAAATGGGGACTAGAAGCAGGTTTTGGGCTTTTCTTGTGTTAAGGTTGTCATATATAGATCCTTGTTTGAGGGTTGAACTAAAGGCGATCGCACTCCCTGGTAGTTGGGCGGTCGTCTTTTGTTTTGTTTGCAATTGTTTACTGCTGTCTACATATTCAATATAACAATTTGTCTACAGAATGTCTACAGAGTAAACATTAAAGTTACTTATCTTGTCTATTGTTAACATTTGATTTACTTATGAGTGTTGACAGAATGTAGACAACTGTAAACAAAGTAGCTATACTCATAATGTAGACAT